>SVGU01000045.1 GCA_015056155.1 Clostridiales bacterium | reverse complement strand
TGGTCGAACTCGCGGACGGGCGTGCCGCTCCACTCGGGGTGGCAGTAGATGGTCAGGTTCTTCTTCGCGTGCAGCTCGTCCAGCACGGGCTGGAACTCGAACTGGTCATGCACGGGGCCGGAGGGGTAGGCCTCGTCCTGCTCAAAGCCGTTGCCGTCCTCGCGGGCGGGGCCGATGGATACAACGTGGAAACAATGCACGCCCTTGTCGGGGAAGTTGCGGTCGATCTCCATGCCGGGCAGGATGGTGATCTTTTCGTCGGTGTAGTTCTTGTAATTATAGATGCGGTGGTCGGTGAGCGCCAGGAAGTCATAGCCGTTCTGCACATGGAAGCGGATGACGTCCTCGGGGCTCATCTCGCCGTCGGAGCGCGTGGTGTGGCAATGCAGACCGCCCTTGAGCAGGCGGGTGCTGCCGGTAAAGGCCGCTTGGCGAATCATTTGCTTTCTCTCCTTTGTCGGCGCTGCCGCCGTTCTGTTGCCTGATTGTAGCACAGTGTCCGGCGTAAATCAAGGGAATCAGGCGCATCCGCCGCACCCGCGGATCATTGTTGTCATTTGCCCGAATATGTGGTATTGTGGATCCGGGACAACGCGCCGCGCGGACTTGAGCTGATGTGCACGGTCGCCTGTCCCGGTTCACGGAATACGCGGATATGCAGCTGCCGTTCACCGATACCGCCGTCGCTTCCAGCGGGGAGCTGAAGGACGCGTCCCGGCGTGCCTGCGTGGAAGTCCGCTGCACAGAGGTTCGGAATGAGTGACATGAACGGGAAATACATCGCCGACAGCAAGCGGGCCTTCGGACTTTTCGCGCTGTGCTGGACGCTGTACGGCTGCTCTTATCTGGGGCGGCAGAACTATTCCAGCGTGATGGCCGAGATGGTCCTGGAGGGCCTGATGACCAAGGGACAGGCCGGGCTGGTCAACACGGTTTTCTATATTTTTTACGCCGCCGGGCAGCTGATCAACGGCATGCTCGGCGACAGGTATTCGCCGCGATGGATGCTCTTCATCGGCAGCTGCGGCGCTGGACTGTGCAACCTGCTGGGTCCGCTGGCAGACAACTATGCACTGATCCTCCTGCTTCGCGCGCTGAACGGCTACTTCATGGCGATGCTCTGGCCGCCGATGATCCGTGTATTCGGACAGATGCTGCTGCCCCGCGACCGGGTTCGCTACACCATCCACATGACCTCCGCGATGGCGGCGGGTTCATTGGGGGCGTACCTGCTCTCCTCGGCGATGCTGACGCTCACGGGCTTGCAGGGAGCCTTCGTGCTGCCTGGATTGCTGCTCGTTGGCATGAGCGTGGTGTGGCTGGTGGCGTTTGGCCGTCTGGAGGCCTACTGGGAGCGCAGCGGCCAGCCCTCGGAGGAGGAGCTCGCCCAGCCGCGGCAGCCGGAAGCCACGGACAGCCTCTCCTACCGGCGGATGCTTTTCATCCCCGGCGTGCTGATCGCGCTGGGGCCTGTGGTGCTCCACGGGATGATCAAGGACGGCGTGACCTCCTGGATCCCCGCCTATGTGACGGAGATCTTCCATGTGGAACCGGCCTTCGCTGCGCTGGTGACGACGCTCCTGCCCATCGTGAACCTGACCGGCGCGGCAGCGGCAAAGTTCGTCTACGAGCGCATCTGCCGCAGCGAGTTCGGCGCATCGGCGATCTTTTTCGGCATCGCGACGGCGGCGCTTTCGGTGCTGCTGACGCTGGGCGACATGAGCCTTGCGGTGACGCTTGTCTGCTTCGCGCTTGTGACCTCCTCCACCCTGGCCATCAACACGCTCTTTGTGAGCATCCTTCCGCTGCGCTTCGTGCGCTACGGCCGCGCATCGACCTTGTCCGGCACGCTCAACGCCGTGGCCTATGCGGGCTCTGCGGGGGCGGCAGCGGCCATCGGCTTTCTGTCCGAGCGTTTCGGCTGGGGGGCAAACGTAGCCTCCTGGCTGATCAGCATGGCGCTGGCGCTGGTGATGTGCATCGCGGGGCGCCATGCCCGCATGCTGCCAAAGGGCGCAGACGGCGCCGCCTGACACGGGCGCTGTAGAATGCGTGCAATTTTCATTAACACACCGGAGATTTGAACCACATGGAAAGATCCATCGACCGCATTCATGGCCTGCAGATGCCCATGGCCCTGTGGCTGCTGCTGTTCGCGGCGGCCGTCCCGTCCGGCTATACCCTGTATCTGGCTGCTGCGGGCGGCGAAACGGAATTGCTGATCGTCTTTGTCGCGATCCTCGCGGTTCTCATGCTCTGCATGGGACTGGTCTGCTGCTTCCGCATACGCATTGATGAAGCCGGCGTGTCCTCCTTCGAGGCAATGCGCAGGAAGCGCATTCTCTGGAGCGAGGTGTGCTCTGTGCATATCGTCCGTCTTGTCAATGGCTGGCGCATGATCTACGTCTCCCGGAGCCATCATGCGCCCCTGCTCCCACCCTACCCCCGGCATCCGCAGGTACATGTGCGGGTCAACGCCTATCTTGCACAGACGGTCTGCATGGGATTCACCAGAAAGCGCCTCCAATGCATCCGCAGGTATTGGCAGGGCGAGATCGGCGAATGACACATCGCAGAATCTTACGATGTATACCTTGCATTTCCCGCACATTTCGGATATAATAGTAAAGAATGTTCACTCCACAACCACTGAAAAGGAGAATGACGATCATGCCTACGGATATCGAGATCGCACAGGCTGCCACAGCGCAGCGAATTGATGATATTGCCAGCGCCGCCGGGATCCCCGAGGAGGCGCTGTACCCCTATGGCCGCTACGTCGCCAAGGTCGATCCGCTGAAGATCACCGGCGAAAAGAAGGCGAAGCTGATCCTCGTCACCGCCATCAACCCCACCCCTGCCGGCGAAGGCAAGACCACCGTGTCTGTCGGCCTTGCAGACGGCATGACCAAGATCGGCAAGAAGGCCATGCTGGCCCTGCGCGAGCCCTCCCTGGGCCCGGTCTTCGGCGTCAAGGGCGGCGCGACCGGCGGCGGCTATGCACAGGTGCTGCCCATGGAGCAGATCAACCTGCACTTCACCGGCGACCTGCACGCCATCACTGCGGCGAACAACCTGCTCGCCGCCATGGTGGACAACCACATCCAGCAGGGCAACCGGCTGGGCATCGATCCCCGTCAGGTCTCCTGGCGCCGCTGCCTGGACGTGAACGACCGTCAGCTGCGCTCCATCACCTCCGGTCTGGGCGGCAAGATGAACGGCATGCCCCGCGAGGACGGCTTTGACATCACCGCTGCCTCCGAGGTCATGGCGGTGTTCTGCCTGTCGAAGGACCTGAACGACCTGAAAGCCCGCCTCGCCCGTCTGCAGGTGGCGCGCACCTTCGCCGGCACGCCTGTGACCGCCGGCGACCTGAACGCCCAGGGCGCGATGGCTGCCCTGCTGCGCGATGCGCTCCAGCCCAACCTCGTCCAGACCATCGACGGCACCCCCTGCCTGATGCACGGCGGTCCCTTCGCCAACATCGCGCATGGCTGCAACTCCGTCATCGCCACCACCACCGCCATGAAGCTGGCCGATTATGTGGTGACCGAGGCGGGCTTCGGCGCGGACCTGGGCGCGGAGAAGTTCCTGGACATCAAGTGCCGCATGTCCGGCCTGTGGCCCGACGCGGTGGTGCTGGTCGCGACCATCCGCGCGCTCAAGAGCCACGGCGGCGTCCTGAAGGCTGACCTGGGCAAGGAGAACGTCGACGCGGTGAAGGCCGGTCTTTCCAACCTGCTGGCCCACATCGACCACATCCGCAACGTGTGGAAGCGCCCCGTCATCGTGGCGATGAACCGCTTCATCACCGACACCGAGGCCGAGATGGCAGCCCTACGCGAGGCGTGCGAGGCCGCCGGCGCTCCGGTCGAGCTGTGCGACGGCTGGGCAAAGGGCGGCGAGGGCGTGAAGGAGCTGGCGCAGCTGGTATGCGATACCGTGGATGCGCAGGAGAAGACCGAGCCCTCTTTCACCTATCCCGACGACCTGTCCCTCGCCGACAAGATCCGCGCGGTCGCCACGAAGATCTACGGCGCGAAGGACGTCGTCTTCAACGGCAGCGTCCTCAAGCAGCTCAGCAACTTCGAGGCGGAGGGCTGGGCAAAGGCTCCCGTTTGCATCGCCAAGACCCAGTACTCCTTCTCCGACAACCCCAAGGCGCTGGGCGCGCCCACCGGCTACACGCTGACCATCCGTCAGGTGCGCCTGAACGCGGGCGCGGGCTTCATCGTCGCCTTCGCGGGCGATATCATCGCCATGCCCGGTCTGCCCAAGGTCCCCGCTGCCGAGGGCATCGACGTGACCGAGGACGGCGTGATCACCGGCCTGTTCTGATTTCGGATCCACACAAGCTGTCCGGCTTTCCGGGCAGCTCAGTGTGTCGAAAAAGTGGCTGCGGCCACTTTTTCGAGAAAAGGAAAGAGATTCCGCTTCTGCGGAAGCGGGCATTTTTCACTATCAGCCAAGGCTGATGGCCGTGAAAAATGTAAGGAATGGTTTCGGCAGATGCCGAAACCGCCCCGCCCGCGCGGCAAAGCCCCGCGATACGATTACAGTCAGAGGGCCAGCGGGCCCTCCGACACCTCCCAAGGAGGCTTTTTTGACAGGTTGAGCTGTCCGGCTTTCCGGGCAGCTTTTTTCGTCCCCACGATCTTTCAATTTGTAAAATTGCGCCGGAAGAAGCAAAATACGCCGTCTGCCCCCTTGCGACTTCACGATGCGGATGATATAATAGAGAATGCGTATTTAGCACTATACGGGAGGCTGCTCTTTCATGATGAAGCGTATCGTTGCCCTGTTCCTGCTGCTGTGCATGCTGCCGACCTTCCCCGCCCTGTCCGACGAGGAGAAGGAAGAGATCATCATGCCGGAAATCGTTCCGCGCGGCGAGAACGGCGAGAATCAGTTCATCGTTCCCATCGGCTTTGATGACAACAATCTGCCCGTCCCCATGGGCCCCGTCTATCAGGACAAGACGTTGAAGGATTTCAACAAGAAGTCCACCGCGCTCTATACCTGCAAGATGACGGAAAACACCAGCGGCTATACCGACCGCAGCATCGAAGCCTCCCGCGTGTTCCGTACGAAAAAGGAGGGCGAGCGCGGCGAGGTGCTGCACCTGGACCCCATGTGGGCGATCGTCCGCTACAACGGGCAGCTCGCCTATGTGAAGCGCCACCGCATCTACGCTGTCGAGCCGATCGATCCCGTCAACACCTCCCCCTACGGCGTGCAGAAGCCCCAGTACGTGGCGACCACCGCCTCCACCGCGGAGGTGCACGTCTCCATGACCCACGACGACATGTGCTGGGTCGTGCTCAAGCCGGGCACGAAGCTGAGCGTGTGGAAGATCGTGGACGGCTGGGCCGTGGTGATCTACTGGCGTACCTATGCCTATATCGACATCAACGACCTGACGGATCTGGTGCGCGTCTCCCCCACCGATGACCCGCTCAACGACGACACCCCCATCGCAGCCTACACTTCCTTCTACAAGATGGTCGATACGCAGAAAAACGCCAACCGTCTGGTGAATATCGCGGTGGGCTGCCAGAGGATGTCCGTCATCCTGCAGCCGGGCGAAAGCTTCAACGCCAACAAGCAGATGGGTCCCTACAACGCCGCGAACGGCTATCTGATCGCCGGTACGCTCAACGACGGCGAGAGCAGCGAGGGCTACGGCGGCGGCACCTGTCAGGTGTCCTCGACGATCTACAACGCACTCCTGCAGCTGCCGGGCGTTTCCATCCTGCAGCGCCGTCCCCACGGCGAAAACGGCGCGCCCTACCTGCCCCACGGCGTGGACGCGGCCGTCGGCAACGACAAGCTGAACCTGCGCTTCCGCAACGACTATGACTTCCCCATCCGCCTGGAGGGCAACACCTCCTCCGACGGCGCGCTGTGCTGGCTGATCTACCGCGCAGACATCGAGGAAGCGAAATGATCCTCTATCACCACTTGACCCGATGCAGATTTCTGTACCGGGTCAATCGCTTTATTGCCGTATGCGACGTCGGCGGCGAAATAACTGGTGTTCATGTAAAAAACACCGGCCGTCTGGGCGAACTGCTGCTGCCAGGCGCCCCGGTCTATCTGGAGCACAGCGGCAATCCCCTGCGCAAGACCGCATACGACCTCGTCGCGGTGGAAAACCGCGGATATGTGGTCAACATCGACAGCCAGGCGCCCAATGCCGTCGTGCGCGAATGGATCGAAGGCGGCGGGCTCGGCGCGGATGTGTCCGGGCTGCGGGCAGAGGTCGTTTCGGGGGATTCCCGGTACGATTTCGCCTACGTTCGCGGAGACGTTCCCGGCCTGGTGGAAGTCAAGGGCGTGACGCTCTTTGACGATGAAGGTGTCGCGTTCTTCCCGGATGCGCCGACGGAGCGGGGCGTGAAGCACCTGCGCGGGCTCACCGGGGCAGCCCGGAACGGGACGGAATGCAGCGTCTGTTTCGTTCTACAAAGAGACGACGTTCTCGCGCTGCGCCCCAACGACGCGACGCATCCTGCCTTCGGCGATGCGCTGCGGGAGGCTGCGGCGTCCGGCGTACGCTTATTTGCCTGCGTCTGCCATGTGGAGCCGGACCGCATGCAGATCACCCATACCGTCCCGGTCATCCTGTGATCATCTTTTCGACACGACCTGTAAAGGAGCACTGCCATGAAACGCATCGCCCTGATCGCCGCACTCCTGCTGATGCTGTGCACGCTGTCCGCATCGGCGGAGGAAACCGTCATCCGCCCCCAGTGGCGCGTGCCGGACCATGTCACCTGGCTGCTGGAGATCGCAGGCGGCGAGGTGGGCTACAAGGAGGGCGCCCACGGATACAGCAAGTACGGCGAATACTGGGGCGATCCCTATGCCCAGTGGTGCGCCGAATACCTGTGCTGGTGCGTCGACCAGGTGGACAAGACGCGCGGCACGACCATGCTGCACAACGAATACCCGCTCTACTCCGGGCAGAATACCGGCATGCGCTGGTTCATCCGGGAGGGCCGCTTCATCGCCCGCAACGGCAACCTCGAAAACTGGGGCTACCAGTGGTTCCGGGGTGAGGATGAGTTCATCAAGGCCGGCGAATACATCCCCCAGCCGGGCGACTGGGTCTTCTTCACCTGGACGAGCGATGCGGATACCGACCACGTCGCGATGGTGGAATACTGCACGATGGACGACGCCGGCAACGTGACGCTCCACTGCCTGGAGGGCAACAACCCCAACAGCGTCGCCCGGGTGACCTACAGCATCTCGGACAAGAAGATCCTTGGCTATGGCACGGTCCATGATGTGGCCGACTGGACGATGCGCCAGGGCAACAGCGGCGAAAAGGTCCGCCAGCTGCAGGAAAAGCTGGTCTACCTCGGCCTGATGCCCCAGGGCAGCGCGGACGGCGTATTCGGCGCGGCCACCGCAGAGGCGATCTCCGCCTTCCAGCGTTCCCACGACCTGCGCGTGCTGGGCATCGCCAACATCGAGACGCAAAGTGCGCTGGACAGGGACTATCAGGCCAAGGCCGATACGGACCCGGACATGTGGACGATCATCGAGGACGAGGAGTGGGACGACTGACGCCTCTCCCCTACGAATGCAGAAGGAGGTTCCCCCATGGATCCGATTTATGTGATCGGTCATCGCAACCCGGACACGGATTCGGTGGTATCCGCGATGGCCTATGCGGCGCTGCACAATGCACTGGGCGACAACGAATACGTCGCGGCGATCCTCGGCCCGCTCAATGATGAGACGCGCTTCCTGCTGGAGCGCTTCGGCTTCGAGACGCCGATGCTGCTGGGGACCGTCCGCACGCAGGTCCGCGATATCGACTACGACGAGCCGCCCGCCATCGGCGTGAACGTGCCCGTCAGCCACGCATGGAGCATCCTGCATGAGGACGCGAACCTCTCCGCCGTGCCCGTGACCAGCGAGGACGGCAAGCTTTACGGCATGATCACCGCCGGCGGCATCGCCGAGAGCGACATGGAGTCCATCAACCGCCCTCGCGTGGAGGCAGTACCGATCTTCAACCTGCTCTCCGCGCTGGAGGGCCATATCATTAACAGCGAGGACGACACCTTCGACACCATCTCCGGCGATGTGCTGATCGCCCTGCCCGGCAGCAGCCTGCACGGCATCCATGCCGGCGCCATCGTCATCTGCGGTGATCAGGAGGACGTGGTCGAAGCCGCCATCCGCGCCGGCGCTGCCTGCGTCATCGTCTGCCAGAGCTCCCTGCCCGAGCGCTTCATGGGCGTCTCCTCACGCACCTGCCTCATCACCACACCCTGCGACGCCTACCGCGCCGCCCGGATGATCTACCAGTCCATCCCCGTGCACCGCATCGCCCAGCGGGACGGTCTGGTCTACTTCCATCTGAACGACTATATCGACGATGTGCGCGACACCGTGCTGCAGAGCCGCTACCGCTCCTACCCCATTCTGGACCACCGGGAGCGCGTCGTGGGCACCCTGAGCCGCTATCACCTGCTGCGTCCGCGCCGCAAGCGCGTCGTGCTGGTGGACCACAACGAAAAGAGCCAGGCCGTCAGCGGTCTGGACCAGGCGGAGATCATCGCCATCATCGACCATCACCGCCTCGCGGACGTGCAGACCGGCAACCCGATCTTCGTGCGCAACGAACCGGTGGGCTCCACCACGACCATCGTCGCCACCATGTTCCAGGAGCGCGGCCTGCTGCCCTCCGGAAAGCTGGCCGGCCTGATGGCTGCGGCGATCCTGTCCGACACGGTGCTGTTCAAGTCCCCGACCTGCACCGCCCGCGACCGCCGCATGGCAGAGCGCCTCGCCCGCATCGCCGGCATTGATCTGGACGTGCTGGGCCGCGATCTCTTCTCCGCAGGCACCAGCACCGATAAGCCCGCCGAGGAGCTGCTCCGCACGGACTTCAAGGAATTCCACATCGCCGGGCACGATCTGGGCATCTGCCAGATCACGTGCCTGGATACCGACCGCATGCTTCAGCGGCTGCCGGAGCTCCTTGCGGCGATGGAAAAGCTCAAGGCCCTCAAGGGATACGACATGCTCCTGCTCATGCTGACGGACGTGCTGCGCTGCGGCACGGAGCTGGTCTTCCTCGGCGAGGAAGAAGCCGTCAGGCAGGCCTTCAGCGCCCCGGACGCAGAGGATCACCATGTATTCCTGCCCGGCGTCGTCAGCCGGAAGAAGCAGATCGTGCCCGCGCTGGCCGTGCTGTGGGGGTAAGCCATGATGCAGATCAGATCCGCCCTCGCGCGGGCGCTGGCATTGGTGGTGTGCATGATGCTGGCGCTGCTGCCCGCCTGCGGCGAAGGGCTCCGCTTCTCCCTGCTCGCCGATGTGGAGCCATCCGCCTGCCCGGAGGAGCGGCAAGCGCTGCTTGCGGGCATTGACGAGCTGCTGGCCGCCGCGCAGGCCGAAGGTACGCTGTTCGTCCACGAGGGCTGCTTCGATCTGGAGGCAGATCTCCTTTTGGGCGAAGGCAGGAGCGCAAGCCGGACCGGCATCCACCTGTACGGCCTGGACTCCCACTGGGGGCTGCGATCGAGCCTGCTGGGCGATACGGAGCTGATGATCAACGTCAGCGCCCTCCTGCCCTTTGGCCAGAAGACGATGAACTGGCTGGGGATTCCGCTGGACAAGGCAGCGCTGCTGGTGCCCTATGTGCACACAGATGCGCTCCGTCAGGCGGCGGAGACCCTGCAGCCGCTCTTCCCGGCAACCAACGGCAGCACGCGCATCAGCCGCAGCCGGCTGGACGATATGGCTCGCGAGCTTCTCCGCCTTTCAGAGGAGGATGCGGCGCTGGAGCGCTGGCTGGAGGCGACCGGCCTCCGCCCGACCTTCGAACACGCTCTGAACCGATTCCTCACCCTGCCGGAGGTCGCACTGCCGTGGCTGACCGTCACGCGCACGGAATCGGCGCTGAAATGGGACGTGTACCTGCTGAATATCCTGACCATCCGCCGGGATGCGCAGGAAGCGAGCCTGTCCCTGTACATCCCTACGATGGCTGAGGCACAGGGCACGCTCCGCTCCGAACAGGACCGGCTGACCGGCTCCGTGCATGCCGCGATCGGCAGCAGCCTGCGGGCGGACGCTGCCTTCGCCTTCCCCGCTTCCCCCTCGTCCAACGGCGAGATCGCCGCTTCCGTCGACGCGCATGCGCCCTTCCTGCCGGAGGACGGGCTGGTTTTCTCCCTGTCCGGGGCATTGCAGGACGGCGCGCTGACCCTCCGCCTGCTCGACCGGGAGGCAGCGCACACCATACTGACTGTGAGCGGAAATCTGTCTCCGGCAACACCGGCCTCACAGCCGCACTACACCCCCGCCGATCTGACGGGCGTGAACGTCCTGTCCGTCAACGGCGACTCCCTGCAGGCGCTGATGGGCGACGTCGCTGCTCCCCTGCTTTCGGGGCTGCTCGATCTGCTGGCTGCCGCGCCCGCACAGGCGGTGCAGACACTGATGGATGCGCTGGAGGGTACAGGCATGATCGACCTGCTGGCCGATGCGCTTTCAGGCGGGTCCGGCTACTGAATCATGCAGCAAAGGGCTGCCGCACGACAATGCATGTGCGGCAGCCCTATTTCTGTGCGGCTCACTGCCCCAGCAGCAACCTCACGTTCTCCGGGGTGTATTCGTACCACAGCGCGTCCAGCTTTGCGTCCTGCATCGCAAGGAAATCGCGGTACCCGGCTTCGTCCGTCGTTTCGGAGCGGCCATTCATGGCATAGTGCACGCTGCCGTCGGGCGCCGTATAGGATTCAGCCAGCAAATACCGCCCGATGGCTTCCGGCTTTCCGGTTTTCTCGAAAACGACAAAGCAGGTCTTGGCAACGCCGCTGTCCATCGCGCCGCTGGAGATGGTGCAGGTGCCGTCGTCCTTGAGACTCATGAGCCCCCGGTAGGGCACCTCGCCCGCATAGACTTTTCCGTCGGTGAAGTATGTCAGGATGATGAAGCCTTCCGGCTCCGTCACCTCCAGAACGACCTCGATCATGCCATCGCCCTCCATGTCCAGCACAGCAAAGCGAACCGGCGTGCAGCTGTCAAGAGCACGCACCTCCTCATCGACAGGGATGTACTCCGCGCCCTCCAGCAGCACCGCCGCATAAGCAGCAAACGCCTGCTCCTGCCTGGCCGGAGCCTCCGCACAGGCTGCGCACAGCAGCAACGTCAATACCGCGATCCATCCGATCAGCTTCCTCATAAGCAACCTCCTTTCCGGGCTGCCGCCCTTATCCACATAACGCGCAGGATTGCCCGTTTCTTCCCTGTAACCCCATATTCAAACAATATTCAATCGCACGCTATTGACACCATGCGATCAAACTTGTATAATATCCACCGTATAATTTGGAAGGGAGGATCAACATGGATAAGCCCATCGCAGGCTATGGTTGGTTTTTCAAGCGCATCGACAACGCGCTGGAGAAGGAAGCCAACAGCAACCTGCAGGCTCTGAACCTGACGATGCAGCAAAACCGGGCGCTGATCCTGCTGGCGCATGCGGAGGCATTCACGCTCTCCCTCAAGTCCCTGGAGGAACGCTTCGGCGCGGCGCAGTCCACGGTGGCAGGGCTGGTCTCCCGGCTGGAAAAGAAGGGCCTGGTGGAGGCTCTGAGCGATCCGTCAGACAAGCGGGTCAAGCTCGTCCGGCTGACGGCGGAAGGCGCACGGCTTCACAGCATCAGCCACCAGAAGGTGGTCGATTCCGAGGAGCACCTGACGTCCCTGCTGACCGAGGATGAAAAGCAGACGCTGCTGGACTGCCTCAAGAAGGTTTATGAAGCCGTCAAATGATCCCGACACAAACACAGAAAGGATGATCCGATGCTAAAAAAGCTTGCTTCCCACGTAAAGCAGTACAAGCTTTCCGCCATCCTCACGCCCGTATGCGCCGCCGCAGAGGTGGTGATGGAGGTGCTGATCCCGCTGGTGATGGCAGAACTGATCAATCAGGGCATCAAGGGCGCTGACATGAACGCGCTGATGAAGTACGGCCTGATCATGATGGCGCTGTCGCTGGTGAGCCTGTTCTTCGGCGTTGCCTGCGCCCATCTGGCCAGCCACGCTTCCTCCGGCTTCGGCGCGAATCTGCGCGACGCGATGTACACCAACGTGCAGCGCTTCTCCTTCGCCAACATCGACAAGTTCTCCACCGCCGGTCTTGTCACCCGCATGACCACGGACGTGATGAACATCCAGAACTCCTTTCAGATGATCACGCGCATCGCCGTGCGCTCTCCCCTGTCGCTGATCTTCTCGCTGGTCGCGGCGGTCAAGGTGAGCGGCGAATTGTCGCTGATCTTCCTCGGGGCGATCGTGGTGCTCGCCATTGCGCTGAGCTTCATCATCCGCGCCGCCTCCGGTCTGTTCTCGCAGGTGTTCAAGAAGTATGACGCGCTGAACGCCTCCGTGCAGGAGAACGTCGGCGCGATCCGCGTGGTGAAGGCCTTCGTGCGCGAGGAGCACGAAAAGCAGAAGTTCCAGAAGGCCAGCCGCGGCGTGTACGATCTGTTCGTGAAGGCGGAGAAGATCATCGCGCTGAACGGCCCGATCATGAACCTCGTGGTCTATACGGTCACGATCCTGCTGGCGTGGTTCGGCGCGCACATGGTGGTCGAGACCGAGCTGGGAATGCGCATCGGCCTGGAGGAGGGCGACCTGACCGCCATGTTCGACTATGTGATGCGCATCCTGATGAACCTGATGATGCTGTCGATGATCTTCGTCAGCCTGACGATGTCCGCCGCAGCGGGCAAGCGCATCGTCGAGGTGCTGGACGAGGAACCCAGCCTCACCAATCCCGAAGAGCCCGTGCATGACGTGGCCGACGGCTCCATCGACTTCAACAACGTGTCCTTCACCTACCACGCCGAGGGCTCGGGCGACGATATCCTGGAGGATATCGACCTGCACATCCGTTCCGGCGAGACGGTGGGCATCATCGGCGGCACCGGCTGCGGCAAGTCCTCGCTGGTCAACCTGATCTCCCGCCTGTATGACGTGAAGGACGGCTCCGTGTGCGTGGGCGGCGTGGACGTCCGACGGTACGACATGGAAGCCCTGCGCAACCAGGTCGCCGTGGTGCTGCAGAAGAACGTGCTGTTCTCCGGCACGATCCTGGACAACCTGCGCTGGGGCAAGGAGGACGCGACCCTCGAGGAGTGCCGGGAAGCATGCCGTCAGGCCTGCGCGGACGAGTTCATCGAGCGCATGCCCGACAAGTATGACACCTTCATCGAGCAGGGCGGCACGAACGTTTCCGGCGGCCAGAAGCAGCGCCTGTGCATCGCCCGCGCACTGCTGAAGAAGCCCCGCGTGCTGATCCTGGACGACTCCACCTCCGCCGTGGACACCGCCACGGATGCAAAGATCCGCAAGGCCTTCGCCGAGGCGATCCCCGGCACGACCAAGCTGATCATCGCCCAGCGTGTCGCCTCCGTCCAGGACGCAGACCGCATCATCGTCATGGAGGACGGCCGCATCGCCGCCTTCGACACGCATGAGAAGCTGCTGGAGACGTGCGAGATCTACCGGGAGATCTACGAGACGCAGACCAGCGGCTCCGGCGACTTCGACGAGACGAACAGCGACGAGGACGTCAAGGCCTATGACCCCAACCGGGAGGCCGAAAGCCGCAAGCCCGGCATGCCGCCCTTCCCGCCCATGGGCAGCATGAAACCCGGCAAGAAGCCCGGCAGGAAGGAGGCGCGTGCCAAATGATGAGAGGACCCGGCCGCCGCGGCGCGCCCATGCCGCCCATGTCCATGAAGGGACAGTGGGGACTGCTCGTCCGCGTGATGAAGATGGTCATGAAGAACTACGCCCTTCAGTTCGTGCTCGTTCTTCTGTGCATCGCCACCACGACCATCTGCACCATGCAGAGCTCCCTGTTCACCGAAGACCTGTTCAACAAGTACATCCCCGGCATCAAGGAGCACATGCGGCTGGAAAATGCCGACCTGTCTGCGTCAGTCCCCGCTGATGCGGAGACTGACGGCGAAGCTGCCGCCCCCATCGAGCCGCTGACCTACACTGACCTCGCCATCCGCCTTGCGCAGCTGGTGGCGGTGCTGTCCGTGGGCGTGGCGTGCAGCTACATCCAGCAGCGCATCATGCTCGTCATCACCCAGGGCTCCATGCTGCGCCTGCGCAACGATCTGTTCACGCACATGCAGTCCCTGCCCATCAAGTATTTCGACACCCACAGCCACGGCGACGTCATGTCCGTGTACACCAACGACGTGGACACGATGCGCATGCTGATCGGCCAGAGCTTCATCCAGGTGTTCAACAGCGTCGTGACGATCGTCTACGCCTTCGTGCTGATGGTCACGATGTCCTGGCAGCTGACGATCCTGTCCATCGTGCTGATCTTCCTGACCATGCTCATCTCCGGCAAGCTCATTGGCCTGGCGGGCAAGCATTTCAGCGCCCAGCAGCAGAACCTGGGCAAGCTCAACGGCTATGTCGAGGAGATGATGAGCGGCCAGAAGGTCGTCAAGGTCTTCTGCCACGAGGACAAGTCGCTGGAGCAGTTCCGGCAGCTCAACGAGAACCTGCGCTCCTCCGCCCATGAGGCGAACCGCTGGGCCAACACCATGGGCCCCATCAACAACAACCTCGGCCACATTTCCTACGTCATCGTCGCCATGGTCGGCGCGGCCATCGCCATCGGCACGGACAATCCCATCACCTGGCTGGGCACGCTGGTGGCCTTCCTGCAGCTGAACCAGCGCTTCTCCCAGCCGATCACGCAGGTGGCGCAGCAGATGAATTCCATCGTCATGGCCATGGCCGGCGCCCGCCGCGTCTTCGCGCTGCTGGACGAGAAGCCGGAGACAGACGAGGGCTATGTGGAATTGGTCAACGCGTATGAAAACGAGGACGGCCAGCTGGTGGAGACGGACAAGCGCACCGGACTGTGGGCCTGGAAGCATCCCCACAAGGCCGACGGCACCGTCACCTACCGCAAGGTGGAGGGCGGCGTGACCTTCAACGATGTGGACTTCGGCTACACGGACGAAAAGCAGGTGCTCTTCAACATCTCCATGTACGCCATGCCCGGCCAGAAGATCGCCTTCGTCGGCGGCACCGGCGCAGGCAAGACCACCATCACCAACCTGATCAACCGCTTCTACGACATCCAGGACGGTAAGATCCGCTACGACGACATCAACATCAACAAGATCCGCAAGGCTGATCTCCGCCGCAGCCTCGGCATGGTGCTGCAGGATACCCACCTGTTCACCGGGACGGTGCTGGACAACATCCGCTACGGCAAGCTGGACGCGACGGACGAGGAATGCATCGCCGCCGCCAAGCTGGCCAACGCGGACGGCTTCATCCGCCGCCTGCCGGAGGGGTACAACACGATGCTGACCGGCGACGGCTCCAACCTCTCGCAGGGACAGCGCCAGCTGCTGGCCATCGCCCGCGCAGCCGTGGCTGATCCGCCCTGCCTGATCCTGGACGAGGCCACCTCCTCCATCGATACCCGCACGGAGACCCTCGTGCAGCGCGGCATGGATGCGCTGATGAAGGGCCGCACGACCTTCGTCATCGCCCACCGCCTGTCCACCGTCAAGAATTCCGACTGCATCATGGTTCTGGAGCAGGGCCGCATCATCGAGCGCGGCACCCACGACGACCTGATCGAGCAGAAGGGCAAGTACTACCAGCTCTATACCGGCAACGCCATTCAGGCATAACGACGTCGGGAGGCTCCGCAGCTTGTACGGAGCCTCCCTTTTTTGTTGTCTGATGCAGTTTATTCACGCTTGCGGCTTACACGGAGTGTCCGGATCTCAAAGGGCTTCAGCGTAAGCTGCACCTCCCGCCCGGCGCCCAGCAGCGGCCCGGTTTCCGATTCGTCCATGGAGGCCTCGTACACCTGCGCCGCAAAGGGCAGGCGCAGCACGCCCGAAGCATGGGTACGCAGGCTTTCATACAGGCGGAGAATGACGTCGCCGGAGCGGTCGTCCGCCGGCTTCACCGTTTCCAGGATGATCGCATCGCTGTCCAGGCCAAAGCCCGCATTCTCACGGAACGGCTCGGCAAACGCGATGCCCGCCCTGACCACACCCGCATCGCTGAACCCCACGGCGAAGGGCATGATGGCATAGCTGAAGTGCTGCACGCCCCGATCCGCCGTGTCATCGGGAACCAGCGGCGCGCGCAGCAGCGACAGCGCGATCTCCCCCCTGTCCGTGGAGACGCCGCGGATGCCGTCGGTCAGGATGGCAAAGCCGCGTTTCTCCTCGCACAGCGCCGTCCAGCGGTTGGAGCAGGCTTCGTAGCGGTCCGCCGCGAAGGGATGGGAGGCATGGCAGGGTCGTTTCACATGGCCGAACTGGATCTCGTGGAGCGCATCCTCGCACAGGACATTGGACGCAAAGTGCACCTTGAGCAGCTTGCGGCGCTCCTGCCAGTCCACGTCGGCATGGACGGCGATCCTGTCCGCCCCCTCCTCCAGGCGGATGAGCATCTCTGCCCTGCTGTCTCCAAAGGAACAGGCGACCGCCAGCTCGGCCAGCTGCGGCGTGTTGACCTGGATATGGCATTCCGCATGCAGGTCCGTTCCGATCCTGCGCTTCTGCCAGTCGCGGCTCATCTCCCAGCCGTCATAGACGACCTCGACATTCTCATACAGCCGCCAGTCATTCATCTTCTGCCCCGGGTCCATCAGCGGCAGGCCGTTCCGCTTGTCCACGATGGACGTGATGGCGCCGCTTCTATCCACCTGTACGCGCAGGATGCTGTTTTCCATCAGGAAGCCGTCTGCGTTCTCCGTGAGGGACACATCGCCCAGCGGCAGCGCTGCAGGGGCTGCCTGCGCCGGCACGGCTGCGCGGAGCGAGGCGATGAGCGCTTCCAGCTCGTCCTCCGCTTTCCGGAGGGACGTCTCCGCCTCCTGATGCACCCGGCGGATGCCAACGCCGCCCGCCACATCGTGGAACTGGCAGAACATCACCGCATCCCACGCGCGCTCCACCGTGCGTTCATGCCCGGCGCGTTCCTGCACGGGCAGCACCGCCAGCAGCGCCTCCGCGTCGTGCAGCAGCCGCTCCACCCGCGCGATCAGCAGCTTTGTCTTCCGCTGGGTCGTCAGGGTTCCCCGGTGCCATGCCAGATACAGTTCGCCCACCCAGCGGTTGCCCTCTGTCTGCCGGGCAGTCTCCTCGAAGAACGCCTTCAGCCCGCCGTAGCGCGAGCGGGGCAGCCCCTCCAGATCGGCCATGCGGCGCGCCATTTCCAGCATGTCGCGGTTCGCACCGCCGCCGCCATCGCCGTAGCCGAAGTTATACAGGAGCGTATCGATGTTTTCCGTCTGCGTACGGTTTTCCTCCCACCGCTGCACGAACTGGGAAGGGGTGACCTGCGCGTTGTTCTTGAAGAAGGACAGCGCCTGCACGGTGCTGCCGTCAATCCCCTCCCAGACGAAATTCTGATACGGGAAGCGCTCGCATTCGGGGTCCGCGCGCAGGAGCTTCTGCGTGGCGAAATACGGGATATCCAGCTTTTTCAGTATCTGCGGCAGCACGCCGGAATAGCCGAAGGTATCCGGCTGGTATGCCACCTTCGACGCAACGCCGAAGTGCTCCAGGAACCAGCGTTTTCCCCTTATCAGCTGCCGGATCAGCGATTCGCCGGAGGGCAGGTTGGTGTCGCACTCGATGTAGAACGCGCCCTCGGGGTCGATCTGTCCCCGGTCGAAGGCTGCCCTCACCCGCTCCCAGATCTCCGGGTGCTGGGCGCGCAGCATGTCCAGCAGCTTCGGCTCGCACAGGAGGAAGCGGTATTCCGGGTATTCCTCCATCAGCGCCAGCTGATTGGCATAGGTGCGGCCGACCTTGTGCCAGGTTTCCTCCTCCGGCCAGAGCCACGCAAGGTCGATATGGCTCTGGCCCAGCAGCCACATGGTCGGCGCGGTGGAGCCGTTATGGCAGGCCAGCGCAGGTGCAAGCACCTCCCTGGCCCGGCGGAAGCTCTCGTGCCGCGCCGGCAGGGGCAGTTCGAAATCCGCCGTGTACGTGAAATCCATCAACGCCTTTGCCACCCGCTGATGCCGCAGCGACTTCTCCGGCAGCTGGTTCAGCATATCGCACAGCACCTCCACATCCATATGCAGCTGGAACGCGTCCTCGTTCCAGACCGCCAGAATGCTGGGCTTCACCGTGCACTGCTGCGCCGGTACAGGCGGGATCGCCGGGCGCTCCGGCGGACAGGGCGGCATCTCCTCCAGCCGTGCGCCGTGCCCGGCATAGCTCTCAATCAGCACGCTGATCCGTTCGCCTGCCTGTGCGCAGCAGCGCAGCGTCACATGGCTGCGGCCCTTGTCGTTGCTGCCTGCCGCCCGGCCGTCTACATAAATCAGCTGCTCGCCGCCCATTCCCGGCAGGAGGATCACCCGCTGCCCCTCACACGCCGCAGGCATCGTGACCTCCGCCCGGAACCAGGCATATTCCCAGCAGGCACCCCACTTCCGCCCCGGATGGAAGGGCTCCATCGGCGCCGCTGCCGCCGTCTCCGGCCCGAGGCGGTCAAAGGTCGTGAAGCCCTCGAAATCCACCTGGCCGATGGGCGTGTACAGATGGTTCTTCAGCTCCATGCGCCACGCTTCCAGCCGCTGGCGGTTCTGTCTTGGCAGATGCTTCATTCGGACAGCTCCTTTGTTTCATCGTCGTTCAATTGACTGCACAGTTCTGCGATGCGGGCAGGAATCTCCGCCTTCAGCCGCTCCCATGGCTGCAATAGCCGCTCCGGGATCTCCGCTCCCTCATCAAATTCAAGCTGCGGTACGAAGGCGTAGTGCTCCCGGATATACCGCCCGCACCGCCGGTCGGTTTCCGGCGCGGACTGATACGCCCCGGCAAAGGGGCCGCCCACCAGCACAGGACCGCCCGCAGCCTCCATGCAGCATTCCCTCCACCCGGGAATCAGCCGGAACAGCTGCCCCTCCGGAAGGAAGGCATGCTTCCCCGGCTGACAGAAGGCATGGACATGCGTCCCCTCCGGAGGCATCCCGACAGTCAGCCCCGGTTCCCACAGGGTCAGGTACTTTCCGTGGAAGCTGCACTCCGCGCGGCTCACCATGCCGTCCGGCGCTGCATACACCCAGATATGCTCCAGGTCGTACATGTGCTGGATATCATAGTCCCAGTACAGCGCGTATTCGATCACCAGCCCGCCTGCGTCCGGCACGATCATTCTTTTGGGGAAGGAATCGCTCCGCTGCGTCTCCCTGAACACCGTGTATCCCACCGCCGCCAGTGGAATGGTCTCTCCCCTGTCGAAGTGGATGACAGGCGCATACGTCAGCGCCAGTTCCCGTTCGGTCATAACGGTCCCTCTCTTTTTCAGCATTCTGCAAGCTCTGTTTCTATTTTACCAGAAAGTGCCCGTTTGTAAAGACATATCGCACATCATGGCATGAAGATCATTTTTTCTGTGCACTTGAAAAAAAATATAACATTTGCTATACTTGATATACAGATGATTTCGGAAAACGTCATATACGGAGGAACCCCGATGAGTTATCAGCATTATGCAGATCTTGTCATGAGCCGTCTCGTTTCCAGCCACGGCGGCGAGGGCCATTTCGGAGACCATATGTCCCTTGACACCTGGGAGTGGCCGCAGGGCGTGGCCGTCTATGCGATGTACAAGGTCTGGCAGTCCACCCGGGACGAAAAGCTCCTCACCGACCTGAGGGCCTGGTATGCCCGGCATCTGGCGCAGGGGCTGCCCCAGCGGAATATCAACACCACCTGTCCGATGCTGACCATGACGCTGCTGTACGAGCAGACGCATGACGAAAGCTACCGCCCGCTGATCGCCGACTGGGCCGACTGGGTCATGACCGGTCTGCCCCGTACGGAGGAGGGCGGCTTCCAGCACATCACCACGCACGAGCTGAATCCCGGGCAGCTGTGGGACGACACGCTGTTCATGACGGTGCTGTTCCTCTACCGGGCCGGCGTCGCCCTCGACCGCCCCGACTGGCGCGAGGAAGCGAAGTACCAGTTCCTGCTGCACATCAAGTACCTGCACGCACAGGATTCCGGGCTGTGGTATCACGGCTGGACCTTCCAGGGGCGGCATCACTTCGGCCGGGCCTACTGGGCGCGCGGAAACAGCTGGATCACCTGCGGCGCGGTGGACTTCATCGAATGGCTTCCGGAGGATGACGCGGTGCGCCGCCTGGTCCTCGCCACGTGGCAGGAGCAGTGCCTGGCCCTCGTCCGCCTGCAGGACCCCGACAGCGGTCTGTGGCATACGCTGCTCAACCATGCAGACAGCTATCTGGAGACCTCCGCCTCGGCCGCCATCGCATACGGCCTGCTCAAGGGCGTGCGCCTCGGCCTGCTGCCGGACACCTGCGCACCGGCGGCGCAGAAGGCGCTGCAGGGCGTCATTGACATGATCGCCCCGGACGGCACCGTCGGCGGCGTGTCCTACGGCACCCCCGTGGGCGACACGGAGGATTTCTACCGCACCATCCCCATCCAGCCCACCGCCTACGGACAGGGTCTCACCTTCCTCATGCTCACCGAGGCTCTTCCCCGCTGACCGGATGGCTGGAGGAAACTGTATCCCGAAATATTTTCGTAAGTACCCTTGCATTACGTCATCCATTTTGCTATAATACATATAATTATTGAGATAAAACTGAATCAGATTCTTTATTGTTTCCGCATGATTTGTGAGGTGAATGCCGATGAACCATCGCGCAGAATTGCTGCGCCAGCATGATGCCTATATCGAGACGCTGCTTCAGCGGCAGCTGACAGGCCCGGACGACCCGCGCTACGGCGGCTTCTGGACGAACGCGTTCCATGTGGAGCCGCGGCAGAGCGGCTTCTTCCTGGGCGATATGGTCGCTGCCTATTGCACCGAGGACAGCCGGTGGTATCTTTCCCGTCGGCTGGCTGACGCGATCCGCGCCGACCTGACGTACATGGAGAACCACCAGCGGCCCGATGGCTGCTTCGACCTGACGCCCTGCAACTACGCCTCCCCGCCGGACACGGCCTTCATGATGAACGCGGTGCTCAACGGATGGTGGCTGCTGGAGAAGTGCCGCGCGCCTGAGGCGGATTTCATGCGGCAGCGGATCTACCGGCTGATCGACTCCACCTCCCGGGGCATCGCCGCCGGCGGCTTCCACACCCCCAATCACCGCTGGGCGATCGCCGCCTGCCTGCTGTCCTGCGCGAAGATCACGGGCAATGAATCGCTCGTCATCCGCGCAAAGGAATACCTGCGCGAGGGGCTGGACATCAACCAGGACGGCGAATTTGCCGAGCGCAGCGCCGGCAACTACAATCAGGTCAACGACGACCAGATGATCCGCCTGTACCTCGCCACGGGAGACACGATGTTCCTGGAGGCAGCGGCGCAGAATCTGGAGATGATGTACTGCTATTTCGACCCCGACGGAAGCGTGTTCACAAACAACTCCACCCGACAGGATCTGGGCTGGAAGGTCTATGCGGATACATATTACATCCTGTACCTGCTGGTCGGCTGGCTGCTGAAGCGGCCGGATCTGGGCGCGATGGCCGAATGGATCTGGCAGGACTGCCGCCGCAGGGGGACCTATCCCCCGGGCGTGGAATGGCTGCTGCTGTTCCCCGAGATGGACGGCTATGGTGCAGACGCTCCCTTCATGAAACCCTTTGAGCGGTACGACCGGCTCTTCCCGGCCTCCGATATCGCCCGCATCCGCGCCGACCGCTGGAGCTGCTCCCTGCTCAGGGGCAAGGCCAACTGCCTGTATTTCCAGAACGGCTCCTTCTCCATGTACATGACCATCTATTCCAACCTGTGCGACCGGCGCAACTTCCTCGCCGACAGCCTCGTCCCCACCGAATCCGGCTATGAGATGAAGGCCCACGCCGCAGGCTGGTACTACCTCCCCTTCCCGGAAAAGCCGGAGACCTCCGACTGGTGGGCGATGGACAATCCCAACCGCCGCCCGAAGACCGAAGGCCTCCCGCTGGACACGACGCTGCGCATCGTCAAGCGTCCCGACGGCATCGACCTGCACATCCGGACCGAGGGCATCGACCAGCTGCCCCTGCGGATGGAGTTCTCCTTCCTGCCCGGCGGCTATGTGCGCACGGAGCACTTCCTGCAGCGCGCCAAGCCCGGCGAAAGCATCAACATCATCGGCGGCACAGTGGAAGCCTGCGGCCCCGGCGGCGAAACGATCACCATCGGTCCCGCCTTCTCCGCCCACGACTTCACTGACCGCATGAGCGGCGCTTATCCGCTGTCCGACAAGCACTACACCGTTTACTTCACTGCGTATACGCCGCTGGAGCGGGTCATCAAGATCCGCGCAGGCCGCAAGGACCGCCACCTGTGACACACGGCCCGAACGGAGAAGTCACAGGCATTCGCCCTTTTCCACCGAATCATTCCGCGAGGGCAATCGCGGATGATATAAAGCAAGGAGGAACCCCGTATGAAGAAACTCGTTTCCCTGGCTCTGGCGCTGCTCATGCTCGTTGGCATGATCCCCTTCGCCTCTGCTGAAGCAGCCTACACCGAAGCCCCCTATTGGGCTGACAAGGGCCTGCCCGCCGTGGCTGACCGCCTCCCCGTTGAGCCCATGGTGGAAGACGCTGATTACCTGACGATCGGTACCTATGGCGGCGAACTGCGCCGCAGCGCCAACACCGGCAACTGGAACGCCGGCAAGCCCATCGAGGAAGGCCTCTTCCGCTTCACCACCCAGGGCACCGTTGAACCCAACGTGGCCAAGGGCTTCGACGTGAGCGAGGACGCTACCGTCTACACCATTTACCTGCGCGAAGGCATGAAGTGGTCCGACGGCGCCCCCTTCACCGCGGAAGACTGCGTGTGGTTCTTCAACACCGTTTGCCTGAACAAGGTGGACGGCAAGGGCGTGCGCAACTGCCACAAGGACG
>SVGU01000149.1 GCA_015056155.1 Clostridiales bacterium | reverse complement strand
GAAACCATTCCTTACATTTTTCACGGCCATCAGCCTTGGCTGATAGTGAAAAATGCCCGCTTCCGCAGAAGCGGAATCTCTTTCCTTTTCTCGAAAAAGTGGCCGCAGCCACTTTTTCGACACTCTGTGACCGCCCTGCTGATGCGTGCAGGGCGGTCGTTTTGCTGTTATTGCGGCTGACCCATGAACCGCTGGATCACAGAGCCAGGATTCTCCTGCAGCACCGCCGCGCAGATCTCTTCCTTGCGTTCCCACATATCCGGCGAATCGCAGACGATGTCGTGGATCTCATAGGGGCCGTAGCGGAAGTGACCGACGGAGAGTGCGCGGAATTCACCGTCCACCAGCACGTAGTACTGCGGATCGTGATCGTAGGGCAGCTTGTCATACAGGGGCTTGAAGCGCGTCTTCAGCTCATGCTCGTACGCGCGGACAAGGAAGTCATTGCGGTGGAAGGCCCGCACGGGCAGCAGGGGCATGTCATCCGGGAGCGTGCTGATCTGCTGTTCGTCCGCCGCAAGGATATAGCCGCCGTTCACCGCAGCGAATGTCCCCGCCTCCGCAAGCGCGGCACAGGCGGCCTTGATCTCCTTCTCCGGGAGCTTGAAGAACGATCTGGCCATCTTCGTATCGAACCAGACCATCCGATACGCAAAGCGCTGCAGGACGACCGACAGCGCATCGGCACGGGACAGCTTATTCAGGTCAACCTCCGGGAACATCTCCTCAAACCGGTACCATGCCCGGTCCCACTCGCCGTCGTACTGATCCTCGTAAAGCAGGAAGGCCTCCTGCAGGCGGTGCAGCGCGGGCGTGATCACCTTGACCAGATAGCCAGTTTCCTCCTTGATCTGCTGTATGTTCAGCGGGCCGAGGCGCTTGATGAGGGTCATGATGGTCGCCTGCACATCGTTCATGAAGCCAATGACCGGCTTGCGGTACATCGCGGCGAAAAGCGGCAGATCCTCCGGGACGATCCAGCCGAGGTTGCCCCCGGCGAAGCGCCCCTTGATCAGGTCGCGCCGGGCCTGTCGCTGTCGGTTGTATTCAATGTCGTCGAAATCCGCCCGGAAGGTCAATTCCGGCGGCTGACCGAAACCGTGCCAGTAGACGTTAAGCCCCGGCTGCAGGTCCCGGTAGAGCGCGTCGTATTCCGCCTCAGTCGCGGGCGTCAGGAGGTGCTGGCGCTGCATGCGCAGGGCGAGGAGCTTCTTGTGCATGGGCATACCTTCCGTCACCTTCCGGTGGTGTAGATCTTCTTTTCTGCAGGGCGCTCCTTGGCCTTGTCAGCCTCGGCAGCGTTCTTGCGGGCGGCTTCCTTGTCGGCAGCCATCTCTTCGACGGTCTTGGTGTGCAGTCGGGCTGCGCCTTCAGTCACGATCGGCGGGATGAGCGTGCCTTCCGCTTCCGCCTTCGCCCAGCGTTCCTTCGCCTTCGCGATCTCATCGGCGTACTGGGGCAGCCACTCCTCCTGCGCGATCAGCATCTCGTCGACCATCTGCCAGATCTCCTCGGTGTTGCAGACCGCACCCACCAGCGGATCCATCATCATCGCCTGACGCAGCAGGTTGACGTCGCCGTGGGCAGCCGCTTCCACGGCAAGGCGCTGCACCGTGATGTTGGACTGGCAGCAGGCTGCGCAGCCCAGCGGCAGATCGCCCAGCACGGGGATATTGATGCCGAAGGTGTCGACGAAGCCGGGCACCTCAACGATGCAGTCGGCCGGCAGGTTCGTGATGCAGCCGTTGTTGACCACATTGAAGTGGCCGCGGTAGACACGGCCAGTCTCGATGGATTCGATGATCCAGCTGCCGTGCTCATGGGAGCGATTCTCCTGCGCGAAGGTCTTGGGCGGCTCCTTGAGCCAGTTCGGAAAGTCCGTCTCGAACCAGTTACGGCCCTCGGTGCACACGCGCAGGTAGCCGCCGGTCTCGCCGTTGATCCACACGCCCAGGTCGATCCACCTTCTGATCTCGTCCGGACGCTTGCGGTACCACGGCACGTACTCGGACAGGTGGCCGTTGGACTCGGTGGAGAAGTAGCCGAAGCGCTTCATCATGTCGATGCGGACCTTCTCGGTCTGTGAGAACTCCGGATGCGCCTCCAGCGCCGCCAGGAGCTTACCGTTCAGCTCCTCACCGTTGTGCTTCACGGACAGGTACCACGTCATATGATTGATGCCCGCGCAGACGATGTCGATCTCCTCTTGCTTGTAGCCAAGGACGGAGGCGATCAGCGCGTGACCGCCCTGTACGCCGTGACACAGACCGACGGTCGGTACTTTTCCGTACTTGTTACAGTACCAGGTGACCATCGCGTTGGGGTTGGTGTAGTTCAGCAGCATGCAGCCGGGAGCAGCCACCTCGCGGATATCGCGGCACATGCCCTCCAGCATGGCGATGTCGCGCTGGGCGTACATCACGCCGCCTGCGCACAGCGTATCGCCGACGCACTGATCCACGCCGTACTTCAGCGGGATGTTCACGTCCAGCTCGAACGCATCCAGCAGGCCGATGCGCGCGCAGTCGATGACGTACTTGGCGTTCTTCAGCGCCTCGCGGCGATCGAGCGTCGCCTGGATCCTGATGTTCAGCCCATTGGCCTCAATGTCGCGCTGGCAGAGCTGGTACACCATGTCCAGATTGCGCTGGTTGATGTCCATGAAGGCGACCTCGATCTCCTGAAACTCCGGGACCGCGAGCAGGTCCGCCAGCAGACCGCGGGTGAAGCCGATGGAGCCCGCGCCGATGAAGGCGACCTTGAACTTCTTCTGTTCCATGATGAACCCTCCATAATATATATTTGTTCTTATACGCGACCGCGGATGAGCTCCAGCCGGTTCCGGATGCTCTCGCAGGCTGCACACCCGCCTTCGCCGGTTTCCCGCAGGCTCGGCGGAAGGGCGTCGCCGACTTCCTTCATCGCCAGGATGACCTCGTCCGGCTCGATGGGGCAGCGGATGCCGGACATGACCATGTCGGCTGCCGTGAACGCCACGCCGGACGCGCCGACATTGCGGTACACGCAGGGGACCTCGACCAGACCGCCCACCGGGTCACAGACAAG
>SVGU01000148.1 GCA_015056155.1 Clostridiales bacterium | reverse complement strand
AGTCGGAGCGGGATCTGACCCGCTATCGCCGGGAGATCGGCTTCGTGTTCCAGCGCGGCGGTCTGTTCCACCACATGACCGGGCGGGAGAACATCGTCCGCCCTCTGGTGGTGGTCCACGGCTTCAGCCAGACCGAGGCGGAGAAGCGCGCCGACGAGCTGCTGGAGCGCTTCGGTCTCGCTGCCGACGGCCACAAGCGGCCCAGTGAGCTCTCCGGCGGACAGCAGCAGCGCATCGCCATCGCCCGCGCCATCGCGCCCAATCCGCGCTTTTTGCTGCTGGACGAGCCCACCAGCGCCCTGGACCCGGAGTACACCACCGAGGTCCTGGACATGATCAGCGAGCTGCGCAGCAGCGGCATCCGCTTTTTGATCGTCACCCACGAGATGGGCTTCGCCCGCCGCGCCTGCGACAAGGCGGCGTTCCTGCAGGGAGGCAGGATCGTGGAATACGGCCCCAGTGAGGAACTCTTTGCCCATCCGCAGACGGCGCAGCTGCAGCAATTCCTCGGCCGCGTGTTTGAATGGTCATAAACTGGAAAGTTTCGGCGCCCGGAGTGTAAGTAATGCTTGCATTTCGGGCGCTTCTGTGGCATAATACATCCTGTTAAACTGTACGAAGGTACTGTGAGTTCAAAGGAGGCAATTCTCATGGGCATGACCATGACCCAGAAGATTCTGGCTGCTCACGCCGGTAAGGATCAGGTATCCGCCGGTGAACTGATCGAGGCGAAGCTCGATCTGGTTATGGGCAACGATGTGACCACCCCCGTGGCCATCACTGAGTTTGAAAAAGCCGGCTTTACGCAGGTTTTTGACAAGGATAAGATCGCGATCGTTCTCGATCACTTCACCCCCTGCAAGGACATCGCGGCTGCGAAGCTGAGCTTCGAGTCCCGCAACTTTGCAAAGAAGCACAACATCAAGCACTTCTTCGATGTCGGCACCGTGGGCATCGAGCACGCATTGCTGCCCGAAAAGGGCATCGTCGCCGCCGGCGAGGTCATCATCGGCGCCGACAGCCATACCTGTACCTATGGCGCACTGGGCGCCTTCTCCACCGGCGTTGGTTCCACCGACATGGCCGCGGGCATGGCCTCCGGTCTGAGCTGGTTCCGCGTCCCTGAGGCCATCAGCATCCGTCTGACCGGTGCGCTGAAGCCCTGGGTCTCCGGCAAGGACGTCATCCTGCACATCATCGGCATGATCGGCGTCGACGGCGCGCTGTACCAGTCCATGGAGTTCAGCGGCCCCGGCGTGGCCTCTCTGAGCATGGACGACCGCTTCACCATCTGCAACATGGCCATCGAGGCCGGCGGCAAGAACGGCATCTTCCCCGTGGACGAGCAGACCATCGCCTACATGGACGGCCGCGTTGACCGCCCCTGGACCGCCTACGAGGCCGATCCCGACGCCGAGTACGCCCAGGTCATCGATCTGGACCTGTCCACCATTGAGTCCACCGTCAGCCTGCCCCACCTGCCCAGCAACACCAAGACCATCAGCGAGGTCAAGGGTCTGCCCATCCAGCAGGCGGTCATCGGTTCCTGCACCAACGGCCGCATCAGCGACATGCGCGTGGCTGCCGAGATCCTCAAGGGCCGCAAGGTCGCCGACGGCGTCCGCTGCATCGTCATCCCGGCGACCCAGGACGTCTATATGCAGTGCATCAAGGAGGGCCTGACCGAGATCTTCATCGAGGCCGGTGCCGTCTTCTCCGTGCCCACCTGCGGCCCCTGTCTGGGCGGCCACATGGGCGTCATCTATGACGGTGAGCGTGCCGTCTCCACCACCAACCGCAACTTCGTCGGCCGCATGGGTCACGTGGGCAGTGAGGTCGTCCTGGCCAGCCCCGCCATCGCCGCCGCTTCTGCCGTCGCCGGCTGCCTGTGCAGCCCCGACGAGCTCTGATGGGAGGGCAGTACCATGATCGTATCCGGTAAGGTTTTCAAATACGGCTCCAACGTCGACACCGACGTCATCATCCCGGCCCGTTACCTCAACGTGCCCGATGCCGCTGCCCTGGCCTCCCACTGCATGGAGGACATCGACGCCGACTTCGCCAAGACGGTGCAGGCCGGTGACATCATCGTCGCCGACTGGAACTTTGGCTGCGGCTCCAGCCGTGAGCACGCGCCCCTGGCCATCAAGACCTGCGGCGTCAGCGTGGTCATCGCCTCCAGCTTTGCCCGCATCTTTTACCGCAACGCCATCAACATCGGCATGCCCATTCTGGAGTGCCCCGAGGCCGCCGCGGCTATCGCCGCCGGGGACAAGGTCAGCGTCGACTTCGACACCGGCCTGATCACCGACGAGACCAGCGGTCAGACCTTCCAGGCCCGCCCCTTCCCGCCCTTCATCCAGCAGATCATCGCCTCCGGCGGCCTGCTGGCCAGCCTGAAGGCCCGCGGCGTGGGCAAATAAGGGGGGGCAGAGCTATGAACTATCGCATTGCACTCATCCGCGGCGACGGCATCGGCCCCGAGGTCGTGAATCAGGCCGTCCGCGTGCTGGACAAGGTGGGCGAGCGCTTCGGCCACAGCTTCACCTATGTGGATGTCCCCATGGGCATCTGCGCCGTGGAGCTGACCGGCGTCAGCTATCCCGCCGGGACTGCCGAGCTCTGCAAGTCCTGCGACGCCGTCCTGCTGGGTGCCGTCGGCGGCGCCACCCAGGGCGATGTGCCCCCCGAGCAGCGGGCGGAGACCGCCCTGCTGAACATCCGCAAGGATCTGGGCCTCTATGCCAACCTGCGCCCCGCAGCCCTGCGTCCGGCGCTGATCGACGCCTGCCCCCTCAAGCGGGAGACCGCCGAGGCCGGCATCGACCTGATGATGGTCCGCGAGCTCACCGGCGGCATCTACTTCGGTCAGCGTGAGCGCTATGAGACCGCTGACCGCGGTGTGGAGTGCGCCGACCGCATGGCCTATTCCGAGATGGAGATCGAGCGCATCGGCCGCCGCGCCTTTGAGCTGGCCCGCCTGCGCCGTAAGAAGGTCGCCAGTGTTGACAAGGCCAACGTCCTCGAGACCTCCCGCCTGTGGCGCAGCGTTATGCACCGTCTGGCGGCGGAGTATCCCGACGTGGAGTATTCCGACGTGCTGGTGGACAACTGCGCCATGCAGCTGGTCAAG
>SVGU01000044.1 GCA_015056155.1 Clostridiales bacterium | reverse complement strand
TCTACAAGTACAAGTCCAAGAAGAACTACCACCGCCGTCAGGGCCATCGTCAGCCCTACACCAAGGTGGAGATCACCGCGATCAACGCCTGATGACCAGGTGTACGCTCCATCTGGACAGTGAGTCCCGCATCATCGGCGTGACCGTCAAGGGGCACTCCGGATATGCCGAGGAAGGCAGCGACATCGTCTGCGCAGGGGTTTCCGCTCTGGTAACCACCATCGACAATGCGCTGGTCAAGCTCGTCGGTCTCAAGCTCATCGAGCGCGAGGGCGACGGTCTGGCGGAGTTCTTCCTCCCCTCCCGCATCACCGATAAGCAGATGCAGGATGCTCAGCTGCTCTTCAGCACCCTCCATTTGGGGCTTGACAATATCGCTCAGGACTACCCACACCATGTACAGCTCACCACCCGCAGGGGTAAGTGAGTAACAACCGTCAATCTGAAATCGGAGGATATTAAGATGATTAAGTTCAATCTTCAGCTGTTCGCTCACAAGAAGGGCGTGGGTTCTACCCGCAACGGCCGCGACAGCGAATCCAAGCGCCTTGGCCCGAAGCGTGCCGACGGCCAGTTCGCCAAGGCTGGCAACATCCTGGTCCGTCAGCGCGGCACCAAGATCCACCCCGGCAAGAACGTCGGCATCGGCAAGGACGACACCCTGTTCGCTCTGATCAACGGCACCGTGAAGTTCGAGCGTCTGGGCCGCGACAAGAAGCAGGTCTCCGTCTACCCCGTCGAGACTGCGGCTGCGGAGTAATCTGCACTACTGCCAAGCACAGGAGAGCCCGTTCGCATGCGGACGGGTTCTTTTCTTTTCCATTTCTCCCCTATCTTATTTATCGGAGTGATCCTGATGATCGGTACATTGATCAATTTCGTCGCCATCCTGCTGGGTACTGCGCTGGGTCTGCTGCTGCGCAAGGGCATCCCGGAGCGCCTTCGCGACACGGTGGTGCAGGGACAGGGCCTGTGCGTCGTGCTCGTCGGTCTGTTCAGCACCTTCAAGGGCGAGGACGCTACCGGCGCGCTCGTTCAGGCGGATCTCACCTGCGTCATCGTCTGCATGGTGATCGGCAGCCTCATCGGCGCATGGATCAATATTGAGCAGCGTCTGAACGATCTTGGCAGCATGATCGAGAAGCGCTTCGTCCCCAACGCCGGCGAAGGCAGCATCGCCAAAGGCTTCGTGACTGCGTCTCTGGTCTTCTGCGTCGGCGCGATGGCCATCGTCGGTCCGATGAACAGCGGCCTGCGCGGCGATCATTCCACGCTGATCTCCAAGTCCATCCTGGACGGCGTATTCGCGATCTTCTTCACCTCCAGCCTGGGCATCGGCGTTGGCCTTTCTGCGGTGGCTGTGCTTGTTTATCAGGGGCTCTTTGCGCTGCTGGCCATGTGGATCGAGCCCTTCCTGACCGCTGAAGTCATCACGCAGGTCAGCGCCGTGGGCGGTCTGCTGATCGTCGGCATTGGTCTGAACATGATCTACGACAAGCATCACATTCCCGTGGGCAACATGCTGCCCGCCATTTTCCTGCCGATGGCCTATGTGCCGCTGGTTTCCCTCTTTGCCTGAACACGAGAAACGCACCGAAGCATCTTCGCTCCGGTGCGTTTTTCATTTCCGCCAGTTTGCACTCCATCGTTCACGCTTCCGTGCCATCCAGCCAGAGCCCGAGCAGGTTCCGCTGGAAGCCGCCGCACATCTCCAGCGCGACGTCGCGTCCGTAGCGTTCCTTGAGCATCTCGTAGCACATTCGCATCGAGCACGGCCGGGAGGACACATTGTGCGCGTCCGTCGCCACGCAGTCGATAAAGCCCTCGTCCAGCATGTGGCGCACCCAGCGGTCAAAGAAGAAACCCTTCTTGGCGATGACCGTACTGGCGTTCATCTGCATATACACGCCGTATTCCTCGCGCAGCTCCTTCACATGGTTGAAGTTCCGCAGCGCCTGATACCTTTCCACATGGGCAAAGATCACATTGAAGCCGGCGTTGCCGATGCTTCTGGCCGCATCGCACAGGCGCTTGAAATCCGTGTCAGGCGTAAACTCCACCAGCACGTTCCACGTATCCGCCAGCGAGGGGAAATGCCCCTCCTTCAGCAGGCGGGCACTGGAATCCGTATACAGCACCTCGCAGCCGTTGTACAGCCGCATATCAATGCCCTGCTCCGCGATCCACTGGCGCGCCTCCTCCATATGGGCGATGTATCGGTCCGCCGGAAACGGCTTTCCGCCCGGCGTCGCATGGGATGTACAGACGATGTCAGTCACCCCCTGATTCGCCGCATGGAGGATCATCTTCTGCATATCCTCCATCTTGCGCGGGCCGTCGTCCACGCCGTAGATCAGGTGGTGGTGAATATCGACGAAATTACTCATGATTTCCCTCATTCCGGAACATCCGCTGCGTCCTCGTCCGCGCAGCAGACATGCATTGCGATCAGGTATTCTGCGCCGCCTGATCGGGTTCGCGGCGGTAGTCCTTCTGGCTCTTGCGGTAATAGCCGCGGTTGTAATACTTCTTCGCGCTGATCGTGTCCATGGAGACCTTGTTGATGATGCAGCCCAGGACCTTGGTACCGGAGCGCTCCATCTGCCGTTTGCATTCGGCGATGTCGCGCAGGCGGGTCTTGTTGTACTCGATCACCAGCACGGAACCGTCGCAGCTCGATGCGATCTCCGCCGCGTCAATGACCATGCCGACCGGCGGCGCATCGATCAGCACGAGGTCGAAATGCGCAGCGACCGCATCCAGCACCTCGGTGAAATACGGCGTATCAATCAGGGCCACCGGGTTGGTCACATCTCGCCCGGCGGGCAGGATGAAAAGGCCGGCGACATTGGTGGAATACGTGCAATCATCCAGCTCGCACTGACCGGTCAGGAGATGCGCCAGGCCCAGGCCCTCGCCCTCCAGCTCGATCCTGTGGCGCTGCACGAGGAAAGAACGGCGCAGGTCCGCGTCGATCAGCAGTACCCGGCGACCGCGGCTGGCAATGTTGACCGCGATGTTCATCGACATCCAGCTCTTGCCTTCGCTCATTTCGTTGCTGGTGAGGATGATCTTCTTCAGGTCGCGACCGGCAAAGGTCAGATTGGTGCAGATGGAGTTCATGGCCTCCTCGCCCGCGTAGGCAAGGGGCTTGAGCTGATGGATAAACGCCTGCCTCACTTCTGCTCCCTCCTCACGGTGCGCTTGCTGCTCTTTTCGTTCTCCTGCACAGGCATCAGGCCCAGCGTGGGCAGGTTCAGCTGCTTCTGGAGCTGTTCTGCCGTGCGCACGCGGTCATCCACGATAAACAGCACGATGATCACGAGCGAGGCCGCCAATGCACCGAGCAAAAAGCCAAGCAGTGCATTGCGGATGGTATTCTGCGGATTCCGCTCGCCCAGGCGGGCACGCTCAAAGTCCGCCGGCTCCTTCATGCCCATGACGGCGGTGATGAACTCCTTCGCCGTTTCCGCATAGGCCGTGGCGATCTGCTCCGCCTCCACCGCGCTCTGGGAATTGACGCTGATGCGCAGGATGCGGGTGTTGTCGATGACGGAGATGTTCATCATGCTCTGCAGCTCATCGAAGGAATAGGGCAGCTTGACGTCATAGTCCTCTTCCATCCGGATGACGACCTGATCGTACACATCCCTGTTCTTGAAGACCTGCACAAAATCGTCCGCGACCTTCTCGCCCAGGTTCAGGTCGGTCAGGTTGATGGCCGTGTCGTTGGTGTTGACCACATACAGCTTCGCCGTGGAGCGATAGGTGGGCTCCACGAAGAACTGGGAATAGGCGCCGAACGCGATCGCGCCGATCAGCGCCGCAAGCACGATCCACACAGACTTTTCGATCAACCGGTAAAACAGCTCCAGCAGATCGATCTCACGCGTATCCTCCGCAGATTCTGCCAGCTGATCCAGCTGTATCTCTGCGTTCCGCTTTTCGGTATCAGACATAGCTTCCTCCAGCACTACATACTTGAACGCTTCGCCGTTCAATCCTTGATTCGGTAAAACGTGGCAATCGACCACGCCAGCGGCGCGCCTTCATCGGGGATAAAATGGATGTACCCGTCGTCCGCCAGCACATGCCGCCCGGGGATGATCTCCGTGGGCAGGCGCGTGTATCCGATGGTGCGGCTGATGAGATTCACGATCCCGCTTACGGTCTCGCTGCTCATCAGGTATCGCCCGTCCGCTTCTCCCGTGGGTGTACCGGCATCCTGCCTGGCAAAGGGGTTGCTGCTGTCCACCGCAGCGTCATAGATGACGCCCATGCCGGTCAGCAGCTCGGAGGCAAAGCCCGCGTCCTTGCGGATCTCTGCCGTCAGCCGCTCCCCTGCCGCATCCATGTACATCCTCTGCCGCTCCATGCGCGATGCATTGGTCTGATTGCCGATCCCCCTGCGCCCGCGGCAGAAGATCTCCGCCTGTGCGCCGGTCAGCTTCAGCGTGGCTCCCTTTTTCATCTGCGGATCAAAGGCGGTCATGTCATCGGGGATCGTCACGGTCACGCCGCCGAGCAGATCATTCAGCCGGCTGATGCCGCTGATATCCATGGCGACATACCAGTCGATCTGCGCACCGTCCTTGCGGGCAGCGATCCCCATCAGGTTCTCCACGGACCAGATGGTGTTGGCGTTGTTCTTTTCCCGGGTGTTGCCATATGCATGCGCAAGGCAGATCTGGATGTTCCGCGGCTCCAGCTGCCTGCCCTTGAAATCCGTCACCTTCACGCCGGTGATGGTATCCCGGTCAAACTGCAGCGTCCGGATGACCTGGTTTTCATGGTCAGCCACCAGCAGCATCAGGAAATCAGCCTGACCGCCCCGGCTGTAGCCATGCAGCTCTTCCTCCTGACCTTCCGCGCGATGATCATAGCCGATCAGCAGCACGGTCGTCAGGTCAGCCGGCGGACGCGCCTCATAGACGGCGCCTTCGTACTCCCGGACAGGGAGGAAGCCCGAACCTGACTGCGCCACGGCCGTTGAACCGCAGGTGAGAAGCATCAGTGCAAGCAGCACCACAGTGATCCATCGTATCCGCCGGAACGCCATCTCCGTCCGCCTCCCTCTCCCCGAAGGCCATATTGCACCCAAGGTACCATATTATTATACAACACAACCTTTTCCGTGTCAATCAAAGCGCCCGCACATCGCGCATACATTTGGAGCCTCCAGGGCAGGATTTACAAGTGATTTCCGAAGCGAGGAGGCCTTTCCATGCTCACCAAGCCACAGGTCATGCTGCTTGCAGGTCTGCTCCTGCTTTTCGCTGCCGCCGCCCTGACATACCTCTTGCAGCGTGCACGCGCAGGAAAAGCGCTGTTCACGCGCCGCGCCTGCCGTCTGCGGTTGCCAGGCGGCCTTCTGCGGCTCCTTCGTCAGTGCCTGCAGCTTCCGGGAAATACTCCCGAACTGGCTTCCCTGCACCATTCCGGGCAGCGGCTGACGGAATCGCTCCTGCTTCTTGAGCGTACCCTGAAAGCTTGCAGTCCCCTCCCCGGCGACCGTGAACCCCGGCTGATGCTTCTGGCGCGCCGGCTCGTGCAGGAGGATCGCATCACGGCCGCTGCGCTCACAGAAGAGCTTGCCTCCTGGGACGGTGGCGACCTGTCCTCACGGGAGCGCCGGACACTGCCGCTGGTCATGTCTGCGGCGGTTTGCGAGCGCCTGACCGATGCGCTCCATGCCCTGATGCAGGATCATCGCGACCGCTTGTACGCCCTGCGGCTCTGTTCAAGGCTGATGCACAGCAGAAGCCCGCTGACAGTCCTGTCCTCGCAGCAGCTCTCGCTCACTGCGCTGTCGGCACTGCTGAAGGAGCTGCGCTCGCGAAAGCAGACAATGCTGCTCGGCCTGATCGCCGACTGGCTCCGGGGGCACGGGACCGATCCGGAGTCCATCGCGGAGCGGCACACCCGGCGGCAGACGGCCATCGCTGACGACATCCGTACAGCGGGGGAGCAGCTCGCAGCCCTGCGCATGCTTGCATGGGAGGACGCCTGCGAGCAGGATGATCCTCTCCACCTGCTCCTGTCGGATGATCCCTCCGGCCTGTATCCGCGGCTGCTGCCATCGTCGCGCAGGCTCCTCCGGGACAGGGCCGAGCTGCTTGCAAGGTGGCTTTATGCTGGCAGCTCCGCAGTGGTCGAAGGAGCGCTTCACCTCGCCAGGGAGGCCGAGGAAAACACCCTGGAGCAGCACGTCGGCTGGTATCTCCTTGAACAAGCCGGTCTCCGAGACCTCCGCAGGCAGCTGGCAGTCCGCAAGGGCAGGATCCGCTGCTTCCTGCTGACCCACCCGCGGTTTCTGCGAGGGTGCTTCCTTTGGTGCTTCGGCGTTGTCTGCGGCGTGCTGTTCCTGAACGCGGGGCATCCGCTGCTGATGCTGCCGTTCTTTCTTATCGTCGCCGGAGAGCTTCCCCGGCTGTTTCTTGCGCACCGGTCCTCCCCGGCGCCGGTGCCTGCCCTTCGCATCCGCGAAGAAGGCCCGGCGCTTCGCACGATGGTCGTGCTCCATGCTGTGCTGTCCTCTCCGGAGGACGCAGTCCGTGCCTTCCGGCGGCTGAAGATCCTGCGCCTGTCCATGCGGCCGTACGCGCCGGAATGCCTCCTGCTGGCCGACTTTGCCCCCGCCATGACGCAGCGGAAGGGCACGGACCAGGCGATCATCAGCGCTGCCGCGCAGGCTGCCGCCGCGCTTTGCGATGAATCCGGCGAAAGTTGCTTCCGGTATCTGCAGCGCACCCGGACCTGGCTGGCCGATCAGCGCATCTACGGCAGCCGGGCCGGATATGCCGGCTGCATTGAAACGCTCTGCCGTCTGATCGCCCACGGCGAATGCGAGGATTACTTTGATCACGCGACCCTTCGACTTTCCGATTTGCGCCGCCGGTGCGAATTCATCCTCGCCGTGGACGAGGCTTCTCAGCCGATGCCGGGGATGCTTTCTGCTCTGCTCAGCACCGCCGCCCATCCCTTCAACACCCGCTACCCCACCCCTGAAGGCATGCGCGGTTTCAGCTGCTTTTCCGCATTTGTCGACAGGGGGGCCTGGTCCGCCGCACAGCCGCCGCTGCTCATCCGCCCCGATGCGTATCTTGCGTCCACCGACGGCAAGGCCCCTGTTTCTGCCCCGGACGCTGACGGAGCGCTCGCCGCCGCGATATCCGGTTGCTGCACCGTACCTGACGCGCATGCTCACACGGAAGCGCCGGATGGCCTGTGGTCCCGGGAAAGCCTTCGTTGCCGACGGGCTGCTCGCACGCTCCGCCATGCGGCATGGCTGTTTCCGTGGGTCAGCGCGCCCGCCGGGATCATCCGGAATCCGCTGTCTTCAGATCAACGCGCCAGGCTGCGCGGCAGGCTGAGGAGAACGCTGCTGCCTCTGTGCAGATGCTTTCTGCTGCTCTGGGCGCTTGTCGAGCGCGACGCCGGGCTGCTGCTGATCGCCGCGGCTGCGCCGGAAGCGGTGATGCTCCTGCTCCACGGACGATCTGCCATCATGCCGGCGCTCGAAAGCATGCTCCTGCTGCCGCTCCACGCTGCCGCAGACGGATACGCCGTGTTCCGCGCCGCAATGTCCGCCCTTCACCGGCCTGCGCCAGACCGTCTGCAAGAGCCCTCCGCATGGCAAGCGCTTGCGCTGTGGAGCCAGTGCACCGCCTCCATCATCTGCTTTCTTCTGGGCTTTGCTTTGCCGCCCGTCTGGCTGCCTGCGCTGCTGCCCGCCGCGATGTATCCACTGTATGTGCTCCTCGTGCGGCGCGATTTGACGCTTCTGTCGCCGGATGCGGTGCTGCCAAATGCGGATCACCCCGCGCTGAAGGAGATCGCGGCTGCCACATGGCGCTATTTTACCGAAAACGGCTCACCTGCCCTTCCCTTTCTGCCGCCCGCGCGCGTACAGACAGCGCCGTCCGTGGAGCTCCCTGCCTCAACCACGCCGGAAGCGCTCGCCGGGTGCCTGATCGCCGCGATCAGCGCGAAGGAGATCGGCATCATCCCCTCTGACGAAGCAGCCCGGAGGATCGCCGCGATCCATTCATTCCTTCAGCAGCTCCCGATGGTGCAGGGTCTTCCATGCCGGAGCTATTCTCTTCCTGATCCGGCGGTCTTCGATCCCGTGATCGAAGCGCGCGGCACCGGGCTCCTCCTGGCGGCTGTCATCACCTCCGCACAGGCACTTCGCGCATGGCTGCCGCAGCTTCCGCCTGAAATGCACCGCCTGCCGGAGGCGCTGGACGCCTACGCCGCCTCGCTGGAGATCGAGCGGCTCTACGACAGCGATGCAGCCCTGCTGTACCTCTCCATCGACCGGGATGGAGTTCCTCACGGGCACGCGGAATACTTCTCCGACGCAGCGCTCCTTCTGTCCATCTGCGGCGCGGCTTTGGGAAAGCTCCCGCCCGCTCATTTTACCGCCCTCCGCCGCACGCGCGTAGAAGCTGCCGGAGAATCCTTCCCGCTTTCTGAGAACGGCGACCTGGCGGCGTACCTGCTTCCGGGGCTGTTTGTTCCGCTGGACGATCGTGACGCTCGCCGGATCATCTGGCTGCATCAGCATGAGGGCCACCATGGGCTTTGGGGACGCTCCCCATCGGCGCGATTCGCCTTCACGCCGCAGATGGAATACAGCCAGACGCCTTTCGGACTCCATGCGATCGCCAGCGGAAACCCTGCGGATGATCCGGTTTTTGCCCCATACGCCGCGGCGCTGGCGCTCCCCTTTGCACCGGAAGCTGCAATGGGCTGCCTTCATGCCATGCAGCAGCAGGGGCTGTTCGGTCCGAGAGGATTCTTCGATGCGCTGGACTGTACCGGCGGGAATTTCCATCTTGTCCGGATGCAGGACACCTTCCGGCAGGGGCTGATCCTGGCATCGGCTGCACATGTGCTTGCCGGCGCGCCTCTCAGGCGCTTCTTCGGGGAGCTGCCCATCGTGCAGGCCGTGCTGCCGCTTCTGCACACAGAGACAGCGCCCGTCACGCTCCCCCAGCGGCCGATCTTCCGCGAAGCTCCGGACCTTTGCGAGCTGCCCGAACGCTCCGGCGATGCAGCGATGACCCCTCTTGACGCGCACCTGATTGGCAGCCGGAAGGCCAACATCCTCATGAACGCCGCCGGGAGCAGCAGCCTGATGGCGGACGGGCTGCCGCTAACGCCCTTCACCGGCGATGCGCACGAAGCGGAGGGAATGCAGATCTACCTCGTGCAGGACGGACATGCTTACCGCATCACAGACCCTGCGCTGCCCGGACAGATCCGCTTTTCCGGCGGGCTGATCCGCTCGGAGCGGCTGTGCGCAGGCCTGCGCGTGCACCTGACGGTCATGACAGATCCGGCTTCCGGACTGATCCTGCACCTCGTGGAGGTCGCGAACTGCGCCTCTGCGGACTGCACCTTCGATATGGCAGATTTCCTGCCCGCCGACCTGCACGCCGCTCCCTACATGCTGGAGGCCGCACGCCACGGCGAATACCATCTTTTTCTGCGGGACCGCGGCAGCGGCCGGACGCTGCATCATCGGCTGTCGATGACGCTTCCCGCGCTGCAGACCGCCATCTGCACGGACAGCGCCGGCTTTCTCGGACGCGGCAGAACAGCGCTCAGCCCCGCATCGCTGGAAGAACCGATGGCAGACCTGCTTCCTCCAGGTGCTTCGGACTGCCTTTCCTTCCGCGTACAGTTTCACCTGGGCGGCCGTGCGCAGACTCGGCTTCTCTTCACAACGGGTCTGCTCGATTCGCAAGCGCCTGAATGGCACGAGCTGGACAGCCTGATGAGGCTCTCCGTTCTGCATTCGCGGTCGGTTGCTGCAGCGCTTCCTGCCTCCCCGGGCGATCTGATGTGCGCATCCCGCATGTCCGGCGCACTATTCTGGCGCGATCAACCCCATCAGGGCGCTTCCGTTCCCGTGGAAGCCATCCTCCCCGCGCCTGCGTTCCCGGGCAGCTCGCCCATCCTGACCGTTCTGCTCCCCGATGCAGCTTCCCTCCCGCAGCTGCAGGAATGCCTCACCGCTGCCGCCTGGTTCTCCCTGCACGGCCGCCCGGTCACGCTGTACGTGCTCTGTGCAGAGGAGACCGCCGACGCCGCGCAGGCAGCCATTGACGCCAGCCTCCACCCGGAGGACCGGCATGCCATCCGGCTCATCCGTGGCGCGTCAGACCTGCTTGAAGCGTCGGTATGCGCGATGTCGGCTCTTGTCATCCGAGGCAATGGTCATTCCGCCGCATCTGAGCTGGATGCGCACCAAAGCAGGATCCCAGCCCAGCCGCTGTCCCACCCTGCACCCGGTACTGCGCCGGAAACCGCAGTGGTCAGCAGCGGCGGATACGGCGGCTTCGACCCGGAATCCGGCGACTATATCGTCCGCCTGGAGGCTGGACAGACAACGCCCGTACCATGGCCGGTCACACTGCAAAGCGGGCATTTTGCCTTTTCCGCCGACGAAACCGGTCTGCATTTTCCCTTTGATGAGCGGGTCCTCCTTGCCGCCGGAGACAGTGCGCCCTTTGAACCCCTTCGGTGCGGATTGCCGCTGACCATGCGTGTCAGCAACGGCAGTCTCCGCTGGCGCGCATTCGCCCGTGATTTCACCTTCACCCTCGACACGGCATGCGTCCCCGGGCATTCCGCAGCCGTGCGAACCATACGCATCCGGAACCTGTCTGACGAACCCCTGACGCTGACGCTCACTGTGTCGGCCGCGTTCGCCCCTGACGCATCAGACTCGCTGTCTCCCATCGGCGATCTGGTCCTGTCCACAAACGGCGGCTTCCTTGCCGGCGGGACGGAGGGCTGGACATGCGCGGCAGTTCCGTCCATCGCACTCCCGTTTGCACGGAAAGGCAGCTATTCTGCGCAGCTCACCGTCTCCCTGTCCGCACCGCCGGGCTCCTCCGCAGTTGCTGCATGGCTGTGCGGGCATGCGGCGCAGGCAGACAGCATCCCGCTCATCCAGGAGTCGCTCCGCATGACCGGCGTATCGGAATGCATCCGCTCTGCCCGATATGCCGCCGCAGAAGCCGTGCAGGGAATCACGGTCCATACGCCGGAGCCGACGTTCGATCTGCTGTACAATCACGTGCTTCCCCGGCAGCTCCTGTCAGCCGGACTGCCGGTCTTCTCCAGCGCGCCCGCAGATCCGGCGCCCCTCCGGCAGCACCTGCTGCACACTGTCCGCAATACGCCCGACGGAGACTTTGAATCACTTGCGCTTACTGCGGTTTTCCTGCTGCTCACCGGCGATACGAACGTCCTCGCAGAGCCGTCGGGGCACGGCGGAACGATCCTTGACGGCTGCCGGAAAGCGCTTCGTGCCTGCTGTACCGCCGGACTTGACGGCGCCGGGCAGCCCGCGCTGCTGACCGCGATGCTATCCGCTGCGTCAGGCCGTGAGCTGATGCGCCACACGGATGACGAAACCATCGCAGCGCATACCCGCAGGATCGTCGGAGAGCTCCCCAGCTTCCTCCGGCAAACCGCCGCGCCTGACGAAAACGATACCCTGTACCTTGATCAGCTGGCCTTAGCAGCCATTCTCAAGCCTGATTCTCCCCGCAGCCGCAGGGCGCTGGACGCCTGCTGGACATGCCTGTACGATCCGCAGCACGGCCTGATCCGCCAGAAGCTCCCGGTAGCAGGCGGTGCATGTCCCGGAACGGTCACGAACGGAGGTCAGATCACGCGCAGCGCGGTCCTGTTCCTGAGCTCGCTCCTTTGTCTGAATGAGCCGGAACGCGCATGGGAGCTGCTTCGGGCGCTGAACCCGATGCATCATACGGACGATCCCTGCCGGAGCGAGCGCTATACCGCCGCGCCGTGGCTGATCCCGGCCGGGCTGGAGGCAGAGCCTGCCCGCGCTGGCCGGGCTGTCGGGACTGACGATCGGGCGGCTGCGCTGATGCAGATCATCATCACCGCGCAGATCCTGGGGCTGACGCGCAGGAACGGGCGGCTCCATGTGCAGCCATGCGTACCGGCGGACTGGGACAGCTTCTCCATCAGCCTTCAGCTTGGGGCATCCACCTGGCATATCAGCATGGAACGCGGGCTTGCAACACCCATGCAGGACGGTTCGCCCATGAAGGATACCAGCTTCACCCCGGAAGACGACGGCCGTATCCATCAGGTGCGCATCCCGCTGGCATAAAGAACGGCTCCTCCGCCCATTTGCAGAGGAGCCGAATTTGCGTGCCGTCACCAGCGGATCTCACGCCCGAACTGGTCGCGTGGTTTTCCAAGCAGCAGGATGAAGAAGTCCACGATGCAGCCGATGCCGCAGCATCCGCCGGTCAGCAGGTAGAGCACGCCCAGTCCCGCATGCCCCATATAGAACCGGTGCACGCCAAGGAAGCCCAGCAGCAGCTCCAGCACCAGTGCGACCGCCCTGCTCTTCGGGCTGACCATCGGGGCAGGCTGCGCCGTATTCGGCTGCTGATACTGCACAGTGACCTGCGGCTGGTTTACCTGCTGCGTGCCGTAGTTGACACGGACCTGCGGCTGTGCGCCGTCGTAGTGGGTGTGGATATGGATCTGCGGCACGCCCTCGTCCTTTGCCCGGACAGGCTCCTGCCGCTCCTGCTCCCTGCCGCAGTAGGGACAGTACCGCACATCAGATTTCAATTCTGCGCCGCAGCCTCTGCACTGCATCTTCGCATCCCTCCCTGATTCCGACTGCCGTTGTGGATTCGCAGTCATTCATATTCTGCAAGCCCGTGCTTGCGTAAAACCTGATTCATAGCTATAATACCCTCAGGAGGCGACAGCTATGGAGCACACGATCACCCCGCAGGAAGACGGCCGCAAGCTGCGCGACATTCTGCGGCAGGTCATGCATGTCAGCTACAGCGCGATGAAAAGCGCCAAATGGGACGGGCGGATCACCCTCGACGGACAGGCGACAACGGTCGATACCATCGTCCGCGCCGGACAGGTCGCCGCCATCCGCTGGAAGGATACGCCGGCTTATGCGCTGCGGCCCTATTCCCTGCCGCTGACCATCCCCTATGAGGATGAGCATCTCTACATCATCGACAAGCCTGCGCCGCTGGCGAGCCAGTCCAGCGCCAACCACCCGGATGACTCGCTGGAAAACGCCCTCTATGCCCACACGGGCTGCCCGGACGATTTCGTGTACCGGCCGGTCAACCGCCTCGACAAGGGCACCAGCGGGCTGATGATCGTCGCCAAAACGCCTCACAGCCAGCACCGGCTGCAATCGCTCCTGCATTCCGCCAGCTTCCGCAGGGTATATCTGGCGGTGGTCGAGGGGCGGCTGCCGGCTGAATCCGGCGTGATCTCCGCGCCCATCGGCAAGGAGCAGGCCGCCAGCATCCGCCGCATCATCACCGACGATGGCAAGCCCTCCGTCACGCATTATCAGGTGCTGCGCGAGGGTGCGCTGCGCTCCCTCGTCCGGCTGGAGCTGGAGACCGGGCGCACGCATCAGATTCGCGTCCACATGGCCCACATGGGCTGCCCTGTCGCGGGCGATTTCCTGTATGGGACAGAGCTCCCGTCTTTGCCGGGGCGCTTCGCGCTCCATTCCCACGAGCTTCATCTTGTCCATCCGCTCACGGGAGAGGCGCTGCACATCCAGTCGCCCCTGCCGCCGGAGCTTACTGCGCTGCTTGACTGACCGCGTCAAGCAGCCATTTTCTTCCTTCCGCAGAAAGCCGCGCGATCGCCTCGTTGACCTTCGGCCATGTCTCCTGCTCCAGCCGGTCGGTTCCGAGGCTGCGCAGGAGCTGGTCGATGCGGCTGTTCTTGCTTTCCGGATCGTCCTCGCGATACCGCCGGACGATGGTGCATGGCACGTTCAGGATCGCCGCGAAGGCCGCGCCGTGGAAGCTGTCCGTCACCAGGCGGGCAGCGCCTGCGATCAGCGCCAGCCACCTTTGGGGCGGCACATCCTCTTCCAGCAGGAAGCCCGATTGCCGCGCCGCCTCCGTCCTGGGGATCACGCGGACAGGAGCATCAAGCGCCTCCCCGGCTGTCTTTGCCGCCTCCCAGTACCGCGGTGCATCGCCGATGAAGTAGCACAGCACATACGGCTCCTGCGGCACATCGCCGGACGTCAGGCCGCGCCACGCCTCCTGCGGCATCAGCATGACCGGATCGGGCAGAACCGGCGCATCAATGCCCGCCATGGCCCTGAGGAGCGCCGCGCCCTCCGCCTCGCGCACGGACACGCTGCCAAAGGGCTGCACCAGCCTTGCGATCCGCCGCTGCTTGCGCTTTTCCGGCAGTTCCTTCACACCCAGCGACGGCGCATAAGCAACCTTCGGGCGATCCGTGAAGTCGAGGAAGTACGCCGGATTCAGCCAGACCGGCGACCAGATCTGATCCGAGCCGCACATGAGCACGTCGTACTGCTCCGCCGCCCTTCTGAGCGCAGCCCGGTCCGCACAGCGCCCGCTCAGCACCAGCTGTTCCTTCCGGAATTCGCCGAAGCCGCCGTGCATCTTGCCGGTGGCGCTGCGCTTGCGGATCCCCTCCAGGATGAGGCTGGGCGAATTGCCGCTGAGGATCAGGTTCCGCAGCTTCTCTGCGCGGGAGGGCGCATAGTCGATGTGCTCCGCCTCAAAGCCAAGCTCAGTCAGCGTCCTCTGCAGCGCCCAGGCCTGCAGGATGGAGCCGTAATTGTCATTGTGCAGGAATGTCATCACGCCGATGCGCGTCATGTTGATCACCTCATGCACTGATTATACCACGCTTGCGAAGAAGCGTCAAACGTGATACAATACCACATCAGAAAACCAATGAAGGGAGGTCTGCGGAATGGGACGTACCGTCGTCGTGGCCGAGAAGCCGAGCGTCGGACGGGATATCGCGCGCGTTCTGGGCTGCACGCAGCGGGGCGCCGGCTGCCTGATCGGGCAGGACTATACGGTCACCTGGGCCGTCGGCCATCTGGTGACGCTGCAGGAGCCGGACGAGCTGGACGAAAAGTACAAGCGCTGGCAGTTTGACACGCTGCCCATCCTGCCGGAGGACATCCCGCTGAAGGTGATCCCCTCCTCCCGCGATCAGTTCAAGGTCGTGCGCGACCTCATCAACGCCGCCGACACCGACCGCCTCATCTGCGCCACAGACGCCGGGCGCGAGGGCGAGCTGATCTTCCGATACATCTACGACAAAGCCTCCTGCCGCAAGCCCTTTGACCGCCTCTGGATCTCCTCCATGACGGACGAGGCCATCTCCGAGGGCTTCCGGCAGATCCAGCCCGGCAGCAGATATGACGGGCTCTACCGTTCCGCCCAGTGCCGCTCGCAGGCAGACTGGCTCGTGGGCATGAACGCCAGCCGCGCATTCACGCTCCGCTTCGATACCCTCCTGTCCGTCGGCCGCGTACAGACGCCGACCCTCGCCATCCTTGTCAAACGACGCAAGGAGATCGAGGAGTTCAAGCCGGAGGAATACGCCACCGTCACGGCGGATTTCGGCGATTACCGGGGCGTCTGGTTCGACGCGAAGCTGGAGCCGGACACGCACATCCCGAAGATCGCCGACGCAAAGGCCATCGCTGCGGAGGTCAAGGGCCGCACCGGCACCGTCAGGACCGCAGAAACCGTGCGGAAAAAGGACCCGACGCCCCAGCTGTACGACCTGACGAGCCTGCAGCGGGACGCCAACCGTCTCCTCGGCTTCACCGCCGACAAGACGCTCAAAACTGCCCAGAGCCTCTACGAAACGCGCAAGGCCATCACCTATCCCCGTACGGACAGCCGCTATCTGCCGCCGGATATGATCCCCCGGGTCGTGCAGACGATGCACATGCTGCCGGACAGCTACAAGTCCCTCGTGCCGCCCGCCCTTCCCGGCGGAAAGCTCCCCGTCAGCAAGCGCACGGTGGACGAAACGAAGGTCACCGACCACCATGCCATCATCCCCACGGCACACCGGGTGAACCCCGAGAGCTTCTCCCCGGACGAGAGGCAGCTCTACGACATGATCGCCCGGCGCATGCTGACCGCCTTCTATCCCTGGTGCGAATATGACGCGACAAAGGTCATCACGGAGGTTCCGGGCGACAACAGGGTGCATCTGTTCCGCACCAACGGCCGCGTGGTGCTGGTGAACGGCTGGAAGGACGTTGCTCCGCTGGCGGAGATGCCCAAGGCAAAGGCATCCGGCAAGCGAAAGAAGAGCGACAGCGAGGACGAAGAGATCGCGCTGCCGCCGCTTGCTCCCGGCGACACGCGCCAGGTCATCAAAGCGGACGTGAAGGAGGACAAGACCAAGCCGCCTGCCCAGCACAACGACGCCTCCCTCCTCGCCGCCATGGAGCATGCCGGGCGCGAGATCGAGGACGAGGAGCTCGCCCGGCAGATGAAGGGCATGGGCATCGGCACGCCTGCGACCCGTGCCAGCATCATCGAGCGGCTCATTCAGGTCGGCTATGCGGTGCGCAAGGGCAAGACGCTCATCGCTACGGACAAGGGCGTACAGCTGATCTCCATCATGCCGCAGGAGATCGCCTCCCCGGAGATGACCGGGCGGTGGGAGCTGGCGCTGGATCAGATCACCGACGGAAAGCAGGACGCGGAGAAGTTCATGGACTCCATCCGCAAGTTCTCGACCTTCCTGGTGAACTACGCGCGCAACAACCGCTCGCAGGTCGTCTTCCCCGACGACGGACGCAGGAAGCAGCGCCGGCAGGTGCTCGTCGCCCGGGGCGTTCCTGTGGAGGGCTGCAAATGCCCGGTCTGCAAGGAGGGCAGCGTTCTTGAAAACGACCGCACCTTCTTCTGCAGCCGCTCGGCGGAGGGCTGCCGTTTCACGCTGTGGAAGGACTGCCTTACACGGGGCGGCGGGCCGGAGCTGTCGGCGAAGCTGATGCAGCTGGTGCTGGCCAATCAGGTCGTGCGCGGCTCCACCGGCGTCATCACCATCGACGACAGGCAGATCGCCTTCTTCCCCCACGGCTCGCAGACGGCGAGCATCTGGCGCGGCCTGACCTATCAGAAAAAGTGATCCCTGCCTCCGGCGCGTCCGGGGGCATTCTTGCGTCCGGACTTGCTTTTTCAGGCCAAATGCTCTACAATAGAAAGAAGCAATGCAATCTCCGCAGACTGCGGAAGAAAGAGGTTTATCATATGGCTGATATGAAGAAGCGCAGCGAGATCGCCGCGCAGTACAAGTGGGACCTGACCCACATCTACCCCAATGACGAGGCCTGGGAAGCCGCGATGGCCGCGACCTTCGAGGAGGTCAAGGCCTTCGCCGCATGGGAGGGCAAGGTCGCGGAGGATCCCCGCACCGCCATCCGCGCCTATTTCGAGATCGATGAGAAGATGGCGCCCGTGTTCTCCTATGCCTTCCTGCGCAAAGAGACCGACAACGGCGACCCCGTCGCCCAGTCCCTGAAGGCCAAGCTGATGCAGACCGCCGTGCAGGTGCAGACGATGCTCTCCTTCTTCGAGCCGGAGCTGCTGGCGATGGACGAAGCCGTGCTGGAGGAGATCGCCGCCGATCCTGCGATGAGCGACTACGACACGTTCATCAAGGGTCTGCTGCGCCAGAAGTCCCACGCGCTGCCCAAGGAGCAGGAGAAGCTGATGGCCATGATGGGCCAGCTGGCCAGCGCTCCCCAGAACATCTTCTCCATGCTGACCGATGTGGACATGAAGTTCCCGGACGTCATCATGCCCGACGGCACCGCCCGCACCCTCACCGAGGGCACCTATTCCTCCTTCATCCGCGATGCGAACCGCGACGTGCGCAAGCAGGGCTTCGACGGCATCATGGGCACCTACGGCAAGTATGCCAACACCATCGCCGCCACCTATGCCGCGAACGTGCAGAAGGACGTGTTCATGGCGCAGGCGCGCAAGTACTCCTCCTGCCGCGCGGCGAAGATGGAGCCCCTTGAGATCCCCGAGGAGGTCTACGACAACCTGATCTCCGTCATCCATGAGTTCATCCCCGTCCTGAACGATTATCTCGCCCTGCGCAAGACCTCCATGGGCCTGAACGAGCTGCACATGTACGACCTGTACACCCCCATGGTCAGCGACTTCAAGATGGAGCTGCCCTATGACAAGGCCTTCGACATGATGCTGGAGGGCCTGACCCCCATGGGCGAGGATTACCTGGCCAAGCTGCGCGAGGCGCGCGTGGGCGGCTGGATCGACGTGTTCCCCTCCGAGGGCAAGTCTTCCGGCGCCTTCTCCTCCGGCGGATTGCGCAACGTGCACCCCTACGTGCTCCTCAACCACAACGACAACCTGTCCGACACCTTCACCATCGCCCATGAGCTGGGCCACTCCATGCATTCCTTCTACTCCAACCAGAACCAGCCCGCCCCCAAGAGCGATTACAGCCTGTTTGTGGCAGAGGTCGCCTCCACCTGCAACGAGGCGGTCATGATGCGCTACCTGCTGGAGCAGTTCAAGGACGACAAGAAGGCGCAGGCTTATCTGCTGAACCACTTCCTGGAGCAGTTCCGCACGACCTGCTTCCGCCAGACGATGTTCGCAGAGTTCGAGTACATCGCCCACACCATGGCCGAAAATGGCCAGCCGCTGACCAAGGACGCGCTGACGAAGGTCTACTACGACCTGAACAAGCAGTACTACGGCGGCGTGTGCGAGGTGGACGAGCTGATCGGCAACGAATGGCTGCGCATCCCCCACTTCTACCGCAGCTTCTATGTGTACGTATACGCCACCGGCCTGTGCGCCGCGGTGAGCCTGTCCGAGCGCATCCTCAACGAGGGCGAATCCGCCGTGAAGGACTACCGCAAGTTCCTCTCCGCCGGCTCCTCCGTGCCGCCCATCGAAGCTCTGAAGCTCGCCGGCATCGACATGTCCAAGCCCGAGCCCATCCGTGCGGCGATGAACGTCTTCAAGGACACGCTGGAGAAATTCAAAGCGGTGCTTTGAATTTCTAATTCGGAATTATGAATTCGGAATGCGGAATTGAAATACTGATACCAGATTCGCATTGGCCAGACTGAAATAATTCCGAATTCCGCATTCCGAATTCCGCATTTATTATTGCTCCGGAGGTATCCCATGGCCAGAACCCAGCCCATCCGCAGCCGGAACGATGTGTTTCAGCTGTATGAAACGCTCAGGCGGAACCGTGAGAAGCGGACGCACATGAAGCTCTATTTCCTTGAGGGCGTGCATCCCGTCGAGCAGGCCATCGCAGGCGGAGAGCGCTTCCAGTCCATCGCCTACGCAGAGGACAGGCGCCTCTCCGGCTGGGCCGAGGACATGATCCGCAGGGCCTCCCCGGAGGTGCTGCACCCCATGCCCGCAGCCCTGCTGGCGGAACTGAGCGACCGGGAGAATCCCTGCGAGCTGGTCTGCATCCTGCATCAGCGCACGGATGCGGAAGACCGCCTGCGCACCGCTGTAAATGGGGCGAAGTCTCCCCCGCTGCTGGTGCTCTGCGACCGCCCGACCAGCCCCGGCAACCTCGGCACCATCATCCGCTCGGCCGACGCATTCGGCGCCTGCGGCGTGCTGATGACCGGCCATGCCGCCGACCCCTACGATACGCAGTGCATCCGCGCCAGCATCGGCACAGTCTTCCACCTGCCGGTGCTGCCGGTCAACTCCTGCGAGACGGCCGTGTCGCTCATCCGCAGCCTTGGCGATTTCCAGATCGCCGGCACGAGCGCCAAGGGTACAATGTGTTTCCACGAGGCCGACTTCACCCGGCCGACCGTGCTGATCGTGGGCAACGAGACCTTCGGCATGTCCAAGGCGTGGAAGGAGGCCTGCGACCTGCTGCTGCGCATCCCGATCTACGGAGCTGCAAGCTCCCTCAACGTCGGCTGCGCGGCCAGCATCTGCCTGTATGAGATCGCCCGTCAGCGCGACTTCGACGGTCATCGCTGACCAACGGAATACAAGGAGGACACCATCATGATGAACGGATATGACAAGCAGGAGGCGCTGGCCTTTATCGTCAAGCGCATCCCCGAAAAGGACCACAAGGAGCTGGCCGGGATGATCGAAAGCCTGATCTCCCAGGCCATCGACGCCGACATGGACTACATGCACAAGGCTGGCGTGCTGGACGAAGAGGGCAACGCCGGCGACGAGTACTACGAGGACGACGACGCCTTCGAGTACATGGTGGAAGCCATCGTCGCAAAGAACAAGCTCAGCCCCGAGCAGGCGGTGAAGGTCGCCGCGCTGGTGGATGACTACATGGATCACCAGCAGGCCTATCTGGAAAGCAAGGGCCTGTGCGACTGGGAGTAAGGCTCGGCTCCGGCGGAATTGCATAATGAAAGCGGCACACCCGGGTTGTTGGGTGTGCCGCGGTTTTCATTTGGTAATCGTAATGACAACAGCCTCATCCGCATTCTTCTTTGCAGAGGGCGATACATGCGAAATCACGTCATGCTTGAGAATGTTGCCCGCAACTTCCGCAAACAGTTTGACTGTGCCTTCGTCGATCTCAGCAACAGACTTCTCCGTGTCATTGGAGATCGTGATCGTCATCGTCTTGGTCTTGGAAATGAGTTCGAGAGCTTCCTTGCTCTTTTCAGTCAGGATGAGCATCGCACCATTTTCCGTACTCCCAACCCACTCATACTGAATCACAGCATCATCGACAGTTAGCGTCACTGTACGGATACTCCATTTCTGAGCACCATACAAATCCCAGTTGAACACATTAAAATAGGGGTCAATATACACCGCATCGGTAAATGATTGAAATCCGATCGCCATCTGAATCGAATGATCTGTTTTTCCTCCCATCATGTCAATGAAGCTTGCCGACATGTAGGAAGCGCCATATGAATACGCTCCATCTTCATACGCCTCATATCCTTCCAAGCCCTCAAAGACAGACTTATCAAATACCGCCTGTTCAGCATACGCGAACGTTGAAGTCAACACGCAAACCAAAGCTACCAGGGTAATAATTATCCTTTTCATAGATACACCTCCATTAGATTTTCAATATTTTAACATTTATCAGTTGTTTTGTCAAATTTTTTTACTTTTGCCAAAGACAGTTATCTCCATCGACTACCTCCTGGGCGTACCAGACGATCCGAGGCGATACAAATAACGGCCTGCCCGATGCCGATCGGCAGGTCGTTTGCTTGTTTTGGCCGGAATCGTTGCCACAAACGGAATCACGGTATAATATGATGAAAAATTTTTAACAAAGGCAGGAAATAGGGGGAAAGCGTCGAATCTGTAAATTTGGGTTAAATTGAGGTATCTGTTTCCAAGCAGACAGATCACCGATATGACGGCCGTGAGGGAGACCATCACGGGCGTGCATAACCCGGTGGACGTTCATCTGACGTCCCCGCTCTTGTACCCCGTGTACCCCCAACTAAACACGGCCACACGCCGCTGTGAGAAAGGAAGGTGTAAGAATGAATACTGTGCAGATCAATGGATTGGCTGACTCTCTGATGGTTGCGCTGGTCGGTATCGCGGTCGTTTTCTTCGGCCTCGTCATTCTGATCGTGCTGATCAAGGCCATGGGCGCGCTGACCGGCGGTATGGGCAAGAAGGCTGAGAAGGCCGTGGCGCCCGCTGCTGCGCCTGCCATCGCTCCTGTCGCCGCTGTGCCTGCGGTGGAAAGCCTGATCAAGCCCGATGCGAAGATCAAGTCCGCCAAGATCGACGCGGAGACCATCGCTGTCCTGACCGCTGCGATCGCCGCCACCCGCGGTGAAGGCTACCCCTTCAAGATCCGCCGCATCGTCCGCGTGAAGAAGGGCTGAGCTCCCATCCCCTGACACGATACACCATCATTAAGAAATCAACATGTCATTTGAGGAGGAAATCATCATGCGTACCTACAACATCACCGTGAACGGCCAGACCTACGTCGTGGACGTTGAGGAAGTCGGCGCTCCCGCTCCCGTTGCTGCTGCGCCCGTGGCCGCCGCTCCTGTGGCTGCTCCTGCCGCTGCCCCCGCTGCTGCTCCCGTGGCTACTGCCCCCGTTGCCGGCGGCGAGTCCGTGAAGGCTCCCATGCCCGGCACCATCCTGGACGTGAAGGTCGCGGCCGGCCAGAAGGTCAACGCCGGCGACGTGCTGTGCGTGCTGGAAGCCATGAAGATGGAAAACGAAATCCCCGCTCCCAAGGCCGGCACCGTTGCGCAGGTCGTCGTGAGCAAGGGCTCCTCTGTCAACGCGGGCGACGTGCTGGTCGTTCTGGCGTAAGTATTTTGAGCATAGAACCGCGGCGGCAACGGTCCACTGCGCAACCCTATCAAAAATACAGACAGAAAGTGAGTTGATACCATGGAATTCATTACCAAATCCCTGATGGGTCTGTGGGAAACCTCCGGTGTCTTCTTCTTCCTGCAGGATCCGCTGGCGCTGGTCATGGTCGGCATCGCCTGCGTGCTGCTGTATCTGGCCATCGTCAAGGGCTTTGAGCCCCTGCTGCTGCTGCCCATCGCCTTCGGCATGCTGCTGACCAACCTGCTGGGCAGCGAGGTGTTCCACGAGGAGCTCTTCGCCGGCGGCCATGTCAACTGGGGCCTGTTCGGCGGCGCCGCCATGCTGGACGGCAACGCCCTCCAGAACGCGGCCAACTACTGGGTCAGCGCCAACGGCAACATCTTTACCCTTGCCGGCAATCAGCTGCTGGGCCACTTCGTGAACGCGGTGTCCTTCGCGGACGGCCAGACCCAGATGTATCTGACCGACGCGCTGGCGCAGCTGGCCGCCAACGGCAACGCTGCCTCCATCGTGCTGGAGAGCACCTACTACCTCGACGGCGCGGCTGTCCTGGACAGCATGGGCCGGGTGATCGCTGAGACCGGCGGCAAGTACGTCTCCGGCGGCCTGCTGGACTACCTGTACCTGGGCGTCAAGCTGGGCATCTACCCCTGCCTGATCTTCATGGGCGTTGGCGCGGGCACCGACTTCGGTCCCCTCATCTCCAACCCCAAGACCCTGCTGCTGGGTGCTGCTGCCCAGTTGGGTATCTTCGCGACCTTCATCTTCGCCAATGCGATCCTGCCCATGATCGGCAACGCGATCGGCGTTCCCATGGGCTTCGACGCCAAGGAGGCTTCCTCCATCGGCATCATCGGCGGCGCGGACGGCCCCACGGCCATCTGGCTGACCGGTAAGCTGGCGCCCCATCTGCTGGGCCCGATCGCCGTTGCTGCGTACTCCTACATGGCGCTGGTGCCCGTCATTCAGCCCCCAATCATGCGTCTGTTGACCACCAAGAAGGAACGTCAGATCGTCATGACCGAGCTGAAGCCCGCCACCAAGACGCAGAAGATCCTCTTCCCCATCGTCGTGACCATTCTGGTCTCCCTGCTGCTGCCCTCCGCTGCTTCCCTGGTCGGCTGCCTGATGCTGGGCAACCTGGTCAAGGAGTGCGGCGTGACCGAGCGCCTGAACAAGACGATGCAGAACGAGCTGATGAACATCGTCACCATCTTCCTGGGCATCACGGTCGGTGCTACGGCGACTGCCTCTACCTTCCTGAAGCTGGATACCATCCTGATCATCGCGATGGGTATCGTTGCCTTCAGTATGGGTACTGCGGGCGGCGTGCTGCTGGCCAAGGTGATGAACTGGCTGTCCGGCGGCACGATCAACCCGCTGATCGGCTCTGCCGGCGTGTCCGCGGTTCCCATGGCTGCCCGCGTGTCCCAGCGTGAAGGCCAGAAGGCCAACCCCGCCAACTTCCTGCTCATGCACGCCATGGGCCCCAACGTCGCTGGCGTTATCGGCTCTGCCATCGCGGCCGGCGTGCTGCTGAGCATGTTCGGCGGCTGATGAATCTGCGCGGGTCTCCGGCTGCTTCCCTGTGAACACCGAAGACCCCGCGCAAATCTGTGAACGACTTTACAGGAGGAATATCGACCTATGGCTAAGCGACCCGTGGCTAAGGTTAATATTACCGACACTGTCCTGCGTGACGGCCATCAGTCTCAGGCTGCCACCCGCATGACGACGGCCGAGATGCTGCCCGCGTGCGAGATGCTGGACAAGGTCGGCTACTACTCTCTGGAGTGCTGGGGCGGCGCGACCTACGACAGCTGCCTCCGCTTCCTGAACGAAGATCCCTGGGAGCGCCTGCGCAAGCTGCGCAAGGCCCTGCCCAACACCAAGCTGCAGATGCTGCTGCGCGGCCAGAACCTGCTGGGCTACCGTC
>SVGU01000043.1 GCA_015056155.1 Clostridiales bacterium | reverse complement strand
ATGCGCATGCCGCCCACACCCAGGAAGTTCTTGGGCTGGGTGTGATGGTTGTCCATCACCCACGCCAGCGTCCTCGCCAGCTGGTCGATGGCCGCGTCGGTGTTGACCTCGTCCGTGGCCACGCCGCACAGGAAATTGCCGCCGACCTCCGCCCGGCCCTCAAGGATCATCCGCAGATTCTCCTCATGCCGGTAGTTGCCGCTGACGATGTAGCCGATGGGGGTGCCCATGCGGACGGTGCGGTGGCCGTTGCAGAACTGCCGGTCGCTGTACCGCTTGAAGGCGGCGGACAGCCCGTGGTCGCTGATGGTGAAGGCCTGCACCTCCGCGTCGGCGGTCTGGATCTCGTTGCGCAGGAATTCGTCGAAGTTGTCCTTGTGGATGCACTTGCCGCTGGCCGCGCACTGGAAGCAGCCCAGGCACCCGCCCCTGAAGGGGTACTCGCGGATGTTGATGACGCGCGTCTTCTTCGGGCACACGGCGCGGAAGCGCGCGATCATCGCCGCCAGCTGGGTATCCTCCGGCCGGCAGTCGGTGAGGATGACGACGTCGCCGGGCTTCTCGCCCTCCGGCTCCTGCACCGCCGTGACGGGCACGTGCGCCGGTGCCGGCTGCGCAGGCAGGTCAGGCTCGCAGCAGCCGTTCTCCACGCTCCAGAGCAGGCGGCGGAAGAAGCCCTCCGCCTCCTTTTGGCCACGCTCCATCGTCAGGTCGTCCATGTCGGCAGACAGGCCCCGGACGAATTTCATGCCCATGTCCTGCGCGTTTTCCATGACGTAGCGGTGGGCGGTCACGTCGTAGAAATGCTTGGACGTGCTGATCTGGCTGGCCCACTTGCCGCGCACGTCCACGGCATGCTCCTTCATCAGCTCCACAAACCGGTGCAGCTGGGCAGGGGCGATGAAGGTGTACACGGGGTAGCTGAACAGAAGCAGCTCCGCCCGCGCCAGCGCCTCCCGCGCGGGGGCGAAGTCCTTCTCCAGCGATCGGATGCGCTGGCCGATATGCAGCGTCTCCCACTCGTGCTCCGGGAAGAGGAGCTTGAGGTATTCCACGGTCTGCAGGGTGATGCTGTTGCTGCCCTTGGGGCTGCCGTTGAGGACGAGGATGCGCATATGGTTTCTCCTTTCGGATACGAATATCATGAGTTATATAACGATTATACACCATCCGCGCGTTTTTGCCAACCACCGCAGCGCCGCAACCGCCAACCTGCCACAAATTCCCCGCCGGATACCTTTGACGCAATTGACATCCCCCCGCATTCATGGTAAAATGTGCAAAAGGAGGTTCTGCAAATGAAAAAACTGCTTCTGCGCAGCCTGTGTTTTGCGCTGATGCTCAGCCTGCTCGTTTCCAGCGCGCTGGCATGGGTGTGTCCGAACTGCTCCGCCTCGAATGATTTCAACTTCTGCAGCCAATGCGGCACCAGGCGCCCGATGGAACAATGCCCTTCCTGCGGCTTCCAGCTGTCGGAGAGCTATAAATTCTGCCCCAACTGCGGCGGCAGCATCGGCGAAGACGTCGTCACCCCCGCGCCCACCGCAGTCACCACGGCCGCGCCGACCCCCACAGCCACGCCTCTGCCTCCCCACACCGATGCGCCGACCGCGACCCCCGCGCCGCAGATCTATGTCGGCAGCAGCAACACCGCGACTCTGCGCGTCATCATGAAGCTGAAGGACCTGGGGTATCTCGAGCCCAGCGCCAGCCTCGTCACGTGGACGAAGGAATACGCCCAGGCCTTCCGCGAGATGTGCCTGGACAACGGGCGCTACTTCGTCTCGGACTCCATCGACCTGGCGACCTACGACTGGTTCCTGCTGACGGACCTGAAGCCGAAGCCCACCGCTACGCCGACTCCCATAGTCACCCCCACCCCCACGCCCAAGCCGACGAAGACGCCCAAGCCCACCGCAACCCCCACCCCGAAGCCGACCGCTACGCCGACTCCCAAGCCTACCGCAACCCCCACGCCCAAGCCCAGCGTGGAGATCACCCGCGTCACCAACAACGGCGACGGCACCGTCACCGTCAACTGGCGCACCAACGGCACCAGCGGCCCCTACGAGGTGTACTACGCCCAGAAGTTCAGCAGCAACTACCTCAACGACCGCGAGCATGAGCTGAGCACCGGCCTGTGGCCCGCCACGGAGGACAACAGCTTCTACGGCACCAGCGCCACCGTCGATCGCCTGATCCCCGGCCAGGAATACTGGATCGTCGTCTTCGACAGCGACGACAACTCCGCTCACTACTCCTACCGGCCCGGCCCCGCGCCGAACTTCCCGGACTTCCCCACCAAGATCACCCTGCAGCTGAAATCCCGCACCGGCAGCTCCTACGCGGAGCACCGAAGCTTCTCTGCCCGCGACATCATCAACAACACCAACACCGAGTACGGCTTCTACGTCAAGCTGGAATACTCCCAGCTGGCCCGCGCCCGCGAATACCTCGGCCATGCGGCCATCATCGCGCCCAACGGCGTCGTGTTCACGGACGAGCTGATCGATGTGTACCTCCCCAACGGCCGCTCCTACTCCTACATCACCTTCTACAGTCTGGACTGGTTCTTCGGCGTCATGGAGAAGTACTTCGACGAGATCCCCGTCGGCACCTATCAGTGGGCGCTGTACTATGACGGCATGTACGTCAACACCCAGACCTTCACCGTGACCAATTGACCCCGCTTGCCGCAGCCTCACCCGCTGCGGCGTTTTTCTGCCCCGGTCGCTGTCCATCCTCGCCTGCGCAGGAGTTCAACAGAGGGCATGCTGCTGCGCTTCCCAAATCCAGGGAGCGGATATCGCGCGATATCCGGGGAAATCCCTCGCATATTCTGCGGATTGCGATTGACATTCCCGGGCGTACATGGTAATATGAAACAAATGACCGTCCCATGCGAAAGGAGCCTTCTTCCTATGTGCAAGCATGCATTTCTCCGCCTGGCCGTCCTCGCGCTGGCCATCACGCTGATGCTGATCACGCCCGCCCTTGCAGCCAGCTGCACCCTCTGCGGCGGCGAAACCGGCAGCGACGACTACCTGTGCACCGACTGCCTGCTGAAGCTCCTGAACACGAAGAAGGAGCCTGTTCCGGTGCAGATCGCCGGCGCGGTGCAGAACGAAGACGGCACCGTGACCCTCGTGTGGACCGACGATGCGGGCAACGCCCCGTACAAGGTGTATTACCAGCCGCTTGAGAACGCTCCTGTCCCCTTCGGCTGGACGGCCGCTGAGGGTCTGCGCGGAACGAGCTACACCTTCGACCGCCTCGTGCCCGGCATGAGCTACATGTTCACCGTCGTGGACGCGCAGGGTCAGACCGCGACCCATATCTGGTATGCCCCCGTGCCCGGGGAGGACACGCAGATCGGCGCGAAGATCCGCTTCAAGGCCATGCGCCGCACCGACCGGCTGACCAGGGAGCAGGAGGCCTTCTCCGCCTCCGACATCGCCGAGGACAACGGCGCGCTCCACGGCCTGTACCTGCGCCTGACCTACTCCACGCTGAAGAAGACCCGGCACTACGCCTTCCAGATCGCCGTGCAGGCCCCCAACGGCTTCAGAGACGTCATCTTCTCCGGCAACCTGGAGCTCCACCACGGCCGCTCCTCCATCCCCGTCTGGGGCTTCATTCCCATGGATGATTACTTCACCCTGCTGGAAAAGTACTACGGCGGCGTCCCCACCGGCGAATACGACGTGACCCTCTACTTCAACGGCAACCGAGTCTACACCGCCCCCTTCACCGTCATTGATTGATCTCCCGGCTGCTTCACTTGTGTGAGGCAGCTTTTTTTGTGGGGTGGACGGGAGCCTCCGGCGGGGAGGGACTCTGTCCCTCCACCCTGCAAGGGTCTTCGACCCTTGACCCATTTGGGGGTGTGTTTGCAGTCTGCTTCCTTGCAGGGGTCACGGCGCACGACAGGTGCGCCGCGACGCGCTCGTGCGGCAGCGTCATGCGGAGTTGTGCGCCCGCCGTGCAAGGCACGGCGGATCACGGCTGCACTTGAGTGCAGCGTGAGGGACGAAATCTTCATGCACTTTGTTGCGTGCGCTTTGGCTCGGCGATGACCGCAGTCATCTGCGGGCAGAGCTCGCAGAGTTCTCGCGTCGCCCATACGCGTCTTTTTTCTTTGGTGTAGTGGGAGGCGGCCGGATAGGCGGGTCGAAGCCCCCCTGCGGCGGGGGACGGGAGTTACTGCGTCTGTTCTGCCCCGTTGGGAGGCGTTGCTGCCTCGGTCTGGCACGACTTCTTCATTTCCGAACGCAAACCGCCCGCTCATCCACAGATTCGATGAGCGGGCGGTTTCATATGCGGTTTCTCAGCGTTCGCCGTTGCGGCCGCGGGTGCGGTTGACGCGCTGGACGGGCTTGGCCAGGGGGGCTCTGCCGGGCTTGGACTGTGCCGGCTTGGCAGCGGCGGGCTGCACCTTGCCGCCCTTGCCAATGACGATCGCCTGACCGCCCTTGGGCACCGACGCACGGATCATCGGCTCTGCTGCGCGGTTTTCTGCGCCGGGGCCGAAGCGGGGCTTCTGCACGGGTGCGGCTGTGCGGACAGCGGACCTGGACTGCTTGGACTCTGCGGCCTTTTCGCGGACAGCCGCCTTGACCGGCTTCGTCTCCGCCGCCTTGGCTTTGGCTGCGGGCATGGCCCGGTGCGCCTTGTGCTCGGGGACGGCGTTGCCGCTCGCGCTCACCTTCTTGGGCAGGGCAGCGGAGCGCTCCAGCTTTGCCATACGGGCAGCCTTGGCCAGCTGGCGGGCGGCCTCCTTCTCCTTGGGATCGGTGGGCGTGGTGACGAGCATCGGCCATTCGCTCTCCCTGACAGGCAGGCGCTTGCCGATCAGCTTTTCCACCTGGTCGAGCTGCTTCGTTTCGTCGATGCAGCAGAAGGAGATTGCCTTGCCGTCGCGGCCCGCGCGCCCCGTGCGGCCGATGCGGTGCACATAGGCCTCCGGCTCCATGGGCATGTCGTAGTTGAACACATGGGACAGCCCGGCGATGTCGATGCCGCGGGCGGCGATGTCCGTAGCGATGAGCACCTTGCTCTCGCCGGACTTGAAGCGGGCAAGGGCATTCTGACGCTGGCCCTGGCTCTTGTCGCCGTGGATGGCGCAGGCGTCGATGCCCTCGCGCTTCAGCTCACGCACGATGCGGTCGGCGCCGTGCTTGGTGCGGCTGAACACCAGCGCATTCTCCACATCCGGCTCCCGCAGGAGCTTGGCCAGCAGGAACTTCTTGTTCGCCTTGTCCACATAGTACAGGCACTGGTCGATGCGCTTGACGGTGGAGGACACCGGGTCGACCTTGACCGTTTCCGGCGCGTGCAGCAGGTCCATCGCCAGCTTCTCCACCTCCGGGGGCATGGTGGCGGAGAACAGGAGCGTCTGGTGCTTCTGCGGGAGCTTGGCGGCGATGCGGCGCACGTCATGGATAAAGCCCATGTCCAGCATCCGGTCCGCCTCGTCCAGCACGAAGGTCTCCACAAAGTCGAGGCGCACATAGCCCTGGTTCATCAGGTCCCACAGGCGGCCCGGGCAGGCGATGACCGTATCCGCGCCGCGGTGGAGGGCGTCGACCTGTCCCTGCTGGCCCACGCCGCCGAAGATGACGCAGGGGCACACCGGCAGGTTCTTGCCGTAGAGGACGAAGTTCTCATAAATCTGCATCGCCAGCTCGCGCGTAGGGGTGAGGATCAGCTGGCGGATGGTGCGCGGCTGGCCGTCGCGGACGGGCTTCTTCGCCATCTGCTGGATCATCGGCAGGGCGAAGGCTGCGGTTTTGCCGGTGCCGGTCTGCGCGCAGCCCAGCACATCCCTGCCGCTCATGACCAGCGGAATGGTCGCCTTCTGGATGGGCGTAGGGGTCTCATAGCCCGCATTCCGCACGTTTTTGAGGATGGCCGGCATCAAATTCAGGGTTTCAAAGCTCATTTTGTCAATTCCGTTTCCATTTATCATAGTTCAGGCGCATATCACGCCATTATGCATTATAACACACTTTTCCATCGCGCACAACTGGCAGAATGTAAAATTCCGTTTCTCCCGGCCGGACAGCAGCATCCCGCCGCGATTTCTAATCCGTTTCTTATTGACATGCTCCCTCCGCCGCGATTATTATATGAAGGTACCCTCATTTTTCATTCACGGATGATTCATTGAAAGGAAAGATAATCGATGGTGATCCTCTGGGACTGGAACGGCACACTGGTGGCAGATGTGCCGCACGTGGTCAGGATGAACAACCAGACGCTGGAGCAGTTCGGCTACCGGCACACCTCTGAGGAGGAATACCGCGCGAAATTCCGTCACCCGGTGCACGAATACTACTATGACCTGGGCGTGACGGCCGAGGATTTCCCGAAGATCGCCAAGGTGTGGAACAAGGCGTATGTGGATGGGTTCGACTGCGTCCCCCTCGCGCCCGGCGCGGCGGAGGCAGTTCGCCGCTTCCACGAGGCGGGACACACGCAGGTGATCCTCTCCGCCTCGCAGGTCGATCAGCTTCGCGCGCAGGTGGAGCATTTCGCCGAGCTGCGCGGCATGTTCGACGAGGTGCTGGGGCTGAAGGACCAGCTGGCCGTGAGCAAGGTGCATCTGGCCACGGACTTCCTCGCCCGCACCGGCGTTGACCCGCGCGAGTGCGCCTTCATCGGCGACACGACCCACGACGCAGAGACCGCCGCAGCCATCGGCTGCCGCTGCTTCCTCGTGGAGGGCGGGCATCAGGAGCGCCGCGTGCTGGAAACGGCCCGGAATGCCGAGATCGTCCCGTCTCTTGCCACGGTGCTGGCAGAGCTGGGCTGCTGATAAGGAGGTCCGCCATGAGCAACAAGGACTGGCTCCGCAAGGTGCAGGAGCTCGCCCAGGGCGCCGACTCCGCGGAAGCCCTCGCCCTCTTCATGCAGCACGAGCAGGAGGCAACTGACCTGTTTTTCGGCGAAAAGGCATGCGCCTCCACCGCTGCGGCCGGCGACGACCTGTTCGGGCGCGATACCCGCGAGATCGCGCAGATCGTTGCGAAATGGTCCGCCTGGGCTGCACCGCTGGACGAGGATGTATTGTCGATCACCGTGGATGTGAGCTGTCCCGGTGAACCGGCACAGGTCACCGCCCGGACAGAGAGCGGCGCGGTCCTTCTGTTCGATGTGAACGAGGCATCCCGCGCCAACGAAGATCATCTGGAGGACTGCCGTCATGTGGAGGCCTCCTGGGCCGACTGGCAGGGCCGGGAGCGCTTCATCCCCCTGTTCTGCGATGCGCTGACCGCTGCCCTGACCGCCTATGGGCTCCCCGCCCCTCAATTCATCCGCTGACCAAGGAGGCATTATGGACAAGCAAAACAACTGGATGGACGATCTGCTGTCGCAGGTCGCGTCCGGCCACATGCTGCCGCAGGACGCGCTGCAGCAGTTTTTCCTGCACAAGAAGGCCGGCGGCGATGCCACCCTCACCGAAGAGGACAACGCCTTCATCAGCGCGATGGACGCGGTCGAGGTGGCTCATCTGGTCGCCAAATGGTGCGTCCGGAGCGTCGCTGCCCTGGGCAATGTGACCGCCATCGAGGCCGACCTGCGCCGCCCCTCCTTCTTCCACCCCAACCGCAGGCCGCCGCTGGTCACCGGCGTCGCGCCGAATGGCAGGCGCGTGATGCTCTTCGCCGCCTCGGACGCCTCCTCCGCCGATGAGTATGCGGAGGACTGCCTGCGCGCCGCCGGCAGCTTCACCGGCGCATCGGCCGATCCGGCCTTCCTCCCCGTCTTTATGAGCGCGCTGACCACTGCCCTGTCCGGCCACGGCCTGCCCGCGCCCACCTTTATTCAGCGCTGACGAGCGCACCCGGAGGTTCTTGTCATGTCTGCCCCCATCCACATTCCAACCCGACTGCCCGATGATTTTCAGCCGACGCCGCCCAGGGGTCTGACCGACAAACAGGCCGCAAAGCGCACGCCCAACGAGGCCGCCGCCAACCCCGGCAAGTCCGTCTGGCAGATCATCGCGGGCAACCTGTTCACCCCCTTCAACCTGCTCAACATCGCGCTGGCGGTGTGTCTGGCACTGGTCGGCTCGTGGCGGAACATGCTTTTCATGGGCGTGGTGGTGTCCAACACCGTCATCGGTACCGTGCAGGAGCTCCGCGCCCGCGCCACCATCCGCCGCCTGACGCTGCTCAACGCGCCGCAGACCTGCGTCATCCGCGGAGGCAAGGAGCGCACCTGCCACCCGGATGAGCTGGTGCAGGGCGATCTGGTCATCCTCCGCGCCGGAGATCAGGTGGTCGCCGACGCACTGGTCACCCGGGGTACGGGCTCGGCCAACGAGTCGCTCCTGACCGGCGAACGCGACGCGATCCCCAAACGCGAGGGTGACTGGCTCCTCTCCGGCAGCTACATCACCGAAGGCTGCCTGACCGCCCAGCTCGTCTATGTGGGCGACGACAGCTATGCCGCCCGCCTCACCCGCTCCGCCCGGGAGATCAAGCGCCCCAAATCCGCCCTGATGACCGAGCTGAACCGGCTCATCCGCTTTATCAGCATCGTGCTCGTTCCGCTGGGGCTGCTGCTGTTCCTGAAGGAATTCTTCCTCATGGACTGCCCGCTGACGGAGGCTGTCCCCAGCGCCGTCGCCGCCATGATCGGCATGATCCCCGAAGGGCTGATGCTCCTGACCAGCGTTGCCATGGCGGTCGGCGTGGTCAGGCTCGGCCGTCACCAGACCCTCGTGCAGGAGCTGTACGGCATCGAGACCCTCGCCCGCGCGGATGTGCTCTGCCTGGACAAGACCGGAACGATCACCAGCGGCCGGATGGTCGTGGAGGAGCTGCTGCCCGTGGACTGCTCCATGGAGGAGCTGCGCACCTCCCTCGCCCGCTTCACCGGCGCGATGGACGAGAAGACCGGCACGCTGAACGCCCTGCGCGATCATGTGCACCCGGTCACAGAGACCCCCGTCGCGACCCTTCCCTTCTCCTCCGCGCGCAAAAAGTCCGCCGCCTCCTTCGACGACGGACGGACGATCATCCTTGGCGCGCCGTCCTTCGTGCTGCCGGCAGCTGCCCTGTCCCCCCTTGCGGACACGATCGCCCGGTATGCCGCCTCCGGCTGCCGCGTGCTGGTCCTGGCCGAGGCGGAGGGCTGCGTGACCGAAACGGAAACGCCGCCGGTCAGCCGAGTCCTCGGATTGTGCATCCTCATGGACGAGATCCGCAGCAACGCCCGCGAGACCCTGCGCTACTTCCGCGAGCAGGGCGTGACCGTCAAGGTCATCAGCGGCGATGACGCGCGGACCGTGGCGGCCATCGCCCAGCGCGTCGGGCTGGAGGGCGAGGCCGTGGACGCCTCCACCCTCACCGATGAGGAGCTGACCGCCGCCAGCGAGCGCTGCACCGTGTTCGGCCGCGTGACCCCGGCGCAGAAGAAGCTGCTCGTCGAGGCCCTCAAGCACAGCGGGCACAGCGTTGCCATGACCGGCGACGGCGTGAACGACATTCCCGCCCTCAAGGCCGCCGACTGCTCCATCGCCATGCCCGGCGGTGCGGACGCCGCCAAGCAGGTCGCCCAGCTGACGCTGCTGGACGGCAATTTCGCCTCCATGCCCCTCGTTGTGGACGAAGGCCGCCGCGTGATCGGCAACATCACCCGCGCCGCCTCCCTCTTCCTCGTCAAGACGCTGTACTCCTTCGCCCTGGCCGCGCTGGTGCTCTTCCTTCCCGTGGACTATCCCTTCCAGCCGATCCAGCTGACCCTCGTCAGCACGCTGACGGTGGGCTTCCCCTCCTTCGTGCTGGCGCTGGAGCCCAACCGCGGACGGGTACGCGGCGGTTTCCTCCAGACGGTGCTGTTCCGGGCCGTTCCCGGCGCGGCAGCGGTGACGGTCTGCGCCCTCGCCGCCATGCTGTGCCAGCGCCTGGGCTGGAGCGCAGAGGACTGCTCCACCCTTGCCACGCTCTCTGCCGGCATGGTGGGCTGGCTGATGCTGTGGTCCGTGTGCCTCCCGCTGACGCGGATGCGCACAGCGCTGCTGGGCGTGGTCGCCGGGCTGTTCGTGGCGGCCGTGCTGCTCTTTGGCCGGATGTTCCTGCTGACGACCCTCTCCGCGCCGCAGTTCCTGTCTCTGCTGCTCCTCACAGGCGCTGCCATCGGCGTCATGGCCGCCATGACGCTGGTGATGAAGAGGTGGATCGCCCGGAAGGATGCGGAGGAATAACTCCTCCTTCGGCCGTTTCTGCCCCCTGCCGCTTGCGTTTTGCTCCCGGCTGTGCTATCATGGATGCAGGAACCGGGGACGGCACCCATCACAAAAAACAGCGTTCTGAATGGACAACAGGGGATGACACCCATGGCAAAAAACATAACCGTTGTCGATGAAGCAGGAAATGTATACCAGCCAACATGGCCCAAGCGGGCAAACGGACTTGTCAAGCACGGGCGGGCACGCTACGTTGGCGAGAACAGGATATGCCTTGCGTGTCCGCCGGACATAGAATCGGAGGACGAAACCATGAGCAGCAAGAGCATCTTCGGCGATCTGACCGTTGCGGATATCCTGACGCGGATCAACAACATCATCAACCAGACCGGCTACATCACCTCCGCCTTTGAATCCCTGGCAGGGATGGAGGACGGCGACAGCGGCTCCCCCGGCTCCCCGGGCAATGTCCTGGGCGAAGCGAAGGCGAACGCCATCGCCACCGTGGTGCAGTGCCGCGAGACCACGAACCAGCAGATCCTGCGCCTGTACGAAAAGATGTACGACGACCTGATCCGCCTGCACGGGACGGATCCAAAGCCGATTGATCCCGCAAGCGCTCCCATCGAATAACACCCCGGGCCGGAACCGACGCGTTCCGGCCCTTTTGTTTTACAGCTGGCTCCCGGAGCCTCCCTGCACACTGTATACCGCAGGGCAAAAATTACGCATAACCCAGCAACGGATGCGAGGTCAGGAGCGGTCGTCTCCTGCTATGATAGATACAACAGGAACAATCACAAATGCACGATGGAGGTGATCCCCCGTGAAGGGCCTCAACCCCGTCATCCACGCGGACTTTCCCGACCCGGACGTGGTGCGCGTGGGCGATACGTACTACATGAGCTCCACGTCCATGCACATGTTCCCCGGCTGCCAGGTCCTCCGCTCCTACGATCTGATGCACTGGGAGCACTGCGCGTATGTGTACGAAACGCTGGGCGAAACAGCGCGTCAGCGCATGGAGGGCAACGACCCGGCAAAGCCCCGCCACATCTACGGCAAGGGCATGTGGGCGTCGTCCCTCAAGCACGACGGACAGCTGTTCCATGTCGTCTTCACATCCAACGATACCGGGCATTCCTACCATTTCACCGCCGATGCAGCGGAGGGCCCCTGGACGCGCCAGCCGATGGAGGGCTTCTGGTACGATCCGGGCCTGCTCTTCGACACGGACGGACGGGTCTATGTCGCCCACGGCAACCGCACCGTGCGCGTGACGGAGCTGACGGCCGATCTGAGCCGGAAGAAGGAGGGCGGCACGGACGTGATCGCCGTGGTGGACGGCAACCCCCGGCTGGGCTGGGAGGGCAGCCACTTCATCCGGCACGACGGCTGGTATTACCTGTTCTGCATCCACTGGGAGCCGGAGCACATGCGAGCGATGGGCTGCTTCCGCGCCCGTCAGCCGGAAGGCCCCTACGAGGGCGGACCGTTCATGGAGCTGGATCTGGACGGGCGGAACGCCGGCGTGGCGCAGGGCGGACCGGTGCAGCTGCACGACGGCTCGTGGGCGCTGTTCCTCTTCCAGGACCACGGCGCGGTGGGGCGCATCCCGGTGGTCGTGCCGATGCGCTGGGCGGACGGCTGGCCGGTGGTGGACGAGGTACCCAAGGCGCTGGAGCTGCCCTCCTCCCGCCCGGAGCATGAATACGCGCCGCTGTATGAGGAAACCGACCTGACCGGCTGCAAGCCCCTGTCGCCCCTGTGGCAGTGGAACCACGAGCCCCATCCGGAGCTGACGGAGCTCTCCGGCGGCCTGAGCATCACCACGGATCGCCTGGCGTCCGACTGCACCGAGGCCATCAACACCCTGACCCAGCGGTGCTTCGGGCCTGCGTGCGAGGCCGGTGTCTGCGTGCATCCGGAGGATTTGAACATCGGCGATCATGCGGGCATCTGCGCGCTGATGGGCTGTTTTGCCCAGCTGTCCGTCACCCGCCGGGAGGACGGGCTGTACATCGCCTGCACCCGCAGGGATGCGGAGAGCGGAAACGTCGTCACGGAGGCGGAGGAGCCTCTGGGCAGCGTGTGCCGGCTGCGTGCGCGGTTCGATTTCGTCAGGGACGCCGTGCAGTTTGTCGTCCTCGACGCCGAGGGCGGATGGCGGGAGTTCGGCCCGCCCTGCCAGCTGGTCTACCGGCTGGATCACTTCATGGGCTGCCGCATCGGCCTGTTCATGTATTCGACCCGGAAGCCCGGCGGAACGGCACGGTTCACCGGCTTCAGGTACCAAGTCAAGGAGGAATCTGTATGAAGCGTCTGATCGTGATCCTGTTGGCCCTGTCAACCCTGCTGTGCGCTGCGGTGGCGGCATATGCCGAAACCCAGACATACGAATCCGACTTCACCGTCGATGCGGACGGCTGGTACGGCCGCGGCGCAACGGTGCAGAAGGTGAAGGAGGGCCTGTTCGTCATGGGCCGCACCGCCACGTGGAATTCCCCGGGGCGCGCCTTCGACCTGGTGCCCGGCGCGGTCTATCAGATCAGCGTGGAGGTGAAGCAGGCGCGGCTGGACTCCACCCGCTTCATCCTCTCCTGCGAGCACGCCAAGGGCGGCGAGACCTCCTATGAGAACCTTGCCTTCGCCACCGCGGCGAAGAACGAGTGGGTGACCCTCTCTGCCAGCTGGACGGCCGGCGACTTCGACACCTACGTCCTCTACATCGAGGGCGCGGAGGCGGATACCCCCTTCACCATCCGGAATTTCAAACTGACCGGCGCGGCTCCCAAGGCCCCCGGCGACGAAGAGGAGGAACCTTTCATGATGCCTGAAACGGCGGAGGCGCTGACCGCGTATTTCGACGGCCTGACGCCCAGGGAAAGCTACAAGAAGGCGGCGGAGAACAACCCGCTCTTCACCCAGCGCTTCGGCGCGGACCCCGGCGTGCTGGTCTGGAATGACCGCATGTACATCTACACCACCAACGACGTGATCGAATACAATGCCGACGGCACGGTCAAGGAGAACGGCTACGGTCTGGTCAACAAGATCAACTGCATCTCCTCCTCCGACCTGGTCAACTGGACGGATCACGGCGCGATCCCGGTGGCGGGCCGCAGCGGCATCGCCCGCTGGGCCAACAACTCCTGGGCTCCCTGCGCGGCGCACAAGGTCATCGACGGCAAGGACAAGTTCTTCCTCTATTGCTGCAACAACGGCAACGGCGTCATCGTCCTGACGGCGGACGACCCTGCCGGCCCCTGGACCGATCCCCTCGGTCAGGGTCTCATCACCCGCAAGACCCCCAACTGCGCCAACGTCGTGTGGCTCTTTGACCCCGCCGTTTTCGTGGACAATGACGGCACCGGCTACCTCTACTTCGGCGGCGGCGTGCCCCAGGGCCAGGAGGCCAACCCCGGCACCATCCGCGTCGTGCAGCTGGGCGACGACATGATCTCCATCGTCGGCGAGCCGCAGGTGATCGAAGCGCCCTACGTCTTCGAGGACAGCGGCATCAACCGCATCGGCGACACCTATTACTACTCCTACTGCGCCAACTGGAACACCACCGGCAACCCCTACAAGCTGGAGTCCGGCGCCATCCAGTACATGACCAGCGACAGCCCCATGGGCCCCTTCACCTACGTGGGCCAGGTGTTCCCCAACCAGGGCCGCTTCTTCGGCCTGTACGGCAACAACCACCACAGCATCGTCGAATTCCGCGGCGAGCACTATCTGCTGTACCACAACCGCCCGGTAGAGCAGGCCATGGGCATCACCGGCAACTACCGCAGCCCGCAGATCGACCGGCTGACCGTCCTGCCCGACGGCACGCTCCAGTCCGTCAGGGGCACCATGAAGGGCATGCAGCAGCAGGGCACGGTCGATCCCTATGCGCCCGTGTCCGCCCGGACGATGAGCCATCAGGCCGGCCTGACTGTCACCGGCTACGCCAATGAGGCGCTGACCGTGGCAACCACGGGCGACTGGCTGCGGGTGACCGGCGTGGACTTCTCCGCCGGCGCGAAGGCCTTCACCCTGCGCGCAGCCAGCGAGACCGGCGGCGCGGTGCGCGTCCTGACCGGCGGGCTGAACGGCGCGGTGGTCTGCGAATTCACTCTCCCCGCAGGCACGGCGATGACGGAGATCACCGTTCCCTGCCAGAGCGTCACGGCGCTGCAGGATGTGTACCTCCTCTTTGCCGGCGACGTCACGGCGGACTGGTGGCAGTTCACGCAGGAATAAGCATCATACGGGCCGCCGCGGAGCTTCTTCTGCGGCGGTCTTTTCTGCGCAAGGATCGCCCGGCAGTTCCTCTTCTCCGCTTTTTTTCTTTTTCCCCTTCCCTATCCCTTGACGAACGTGGTATAATAGAATTTGGCGGACAAGCGAACCGCCTGACTTATCGACCGATACCATAGGAGATGTCAACATGGTCAAAATCAACATTATCTCCGGCTTCCTCGGAGCCGGCAAGACTACCCTGATCAAGAAGCTCCTGCAGGCACCCAATGAGAAGAAGGGCGAGAAGATCATCCTGCTGGAGAATGAATACGGCGACGTGGGCGTGGACGGCGCGTTCATGAAGGATTCCGGCATCATCGTGGACGAGCTGAACTCCGGCTGCATCTGCTGCACGCTGGTGGGCGACTTCCAGAAGGCCGTGGACGAGCTGATCGCCAAGTACGACCCCGACCGCCTCATCATCGAGCCCAGCGGCGTTGGCAAGCTGAGCGAGATCGTCAGCGCGGTGAACAAGTGCAAGGCCGCCCATCCCGAGATGGAGATCGCGGGCTGCGCGACCGTCGTGGACGCGGGCAAGTGCCGCATGCACATGAAGAACTTCGGCGAATTCTTCCTCGACCAGGTCAAGACCGCCGACACCATCATCTTCAGCCGCACCCAGATGCTCAGCCCCGACCGCATCGAGAAGAGCCGCGCCCTGATCGACGAGGCCCATCCCGGCGCCCGCGTCGTCACCACGCCCTGGGACGACCTGTCCGCCGAGGTCATGCTGGAGGTCGTTGAATCCGGCCGCCCGATCGAGCTGCATGTGGAGCACGAGCACCACCACCACGACCATGACGAGCACTGCGACTGCGGCTGCCACGATCATGACCATGAGCATCATCATGATCATGACCACGAGCACCATCACCATCATCACGAGCATGATGAGCACTGCGACTGCGGCTGCCACGATCATGACCATGAGCACCATCACGACCATGACCACGAGCACCATCACCATGACCATGACGAGCACTGCGGCTGCCACGATCATGAGCATGAGCATCATCATGACCATGACCACGAGCACCATCATCATGAGCATGACGAGCACTGCACCTGCGGCTGCCACGATCATGACCACGAGCACGGCCACCATCACCACCACCACGCGGACGAGGTGTTCGTCTCCATCGGCTGGGAAACTGCGAAGCGCTTCGAGCAGGCGGATATCCAGGCCAAGCTGAACGCCCTCACCGACGAGGAGGAGTACGGCAACGTGCTGCGCGCCAAGGGCATTTTGCAGAATGCCGCGGGCGAGTGGTTCCAGTTCGACTACGTGCCCGGCGAGAGCCAGTTCCGCGAGGGCAGCGCCGACTACACCGGCCGCATCTGCGTCATCGGCGCCCACATCGACGAGAAGGCGCTCAAGGAGCTCTGGGGGGTGTAATCCATGCAGGACTTTGTTGCAGTCTACCTCATCACCGGCTTCCTCGAGAGCGGCAAGACCTCGCTGATCAACAACATGCTCCAGGACGAGGATTTCTCCCGCAACCAGAAGACCCTCCTCATCTGCTGCGAGGAGGGCATGGAGGAGTATGACATGGACGCCATCGCCAAGGGCGACACGACCATCGTCACCTTCGACAGCGCGGACGAGATCACCACGGAGCGCTTTGCCGAGCTGAACAAGCAGTACAAGCCCGAGCGCGTGATCATCGAGTACAACAGCGTGTGGACGATCGAGCGTCTGGGCAGCTGCATGCTGCCCCGCAAGTGGGAGGTCGTGCAGATCATCACCACCGTGGACGCCAACACCTTCGACAACTACTACACCAACATGCGCCAGATTATGACCGATCCGATGAAGGTCAGCGATCTGATCCTGTTCAACCGCTGCGACCCCAAGGCCAACAAGAGCCCCTGGCGCCGCCAGGTGAAGGCGGTCGCGCCCCGGGCGAACGTGCTGTTCGAGAACACCGACGGCACCAGCGAGGACGGCGTGGCGGACGAGGACCTGCCCTACGACATGAAGGCCAGCGTCATCGACATCGACGACGACTGCCTGCCCGTGTTCTACCTCGACTCCATGGATCACCCCGACCGCTACGACCGCAAGACTGTGCGCTTCGTCGGCCAGGCGTTCCATGACAAGCAGATGCCCAAGGGCTTCTTCCTCTTCGGCCGCATGGCTATGACCTGCTGCGCGGACGACGTGGCCCCCATTGGCTGGATCACCCAGGGCACCCTGCAGCCCGGCGCGAAGGGCTACATCAAGCTGACCGCCTCCTGCAAGCGCGTGGTTTCCGGCGGCGAGAACATGCTGATGCTCACCGAGGTGCGCACCGAGCCCGCCCCCGCCCCCAAGGAGAAGTACCTCAATTTCAACTGATTTTCACGGCCGCTTTGCCACCGCGCAGAGCGGCCTTTGTGATGTAACAATTGCGGCCCGAGCCTTGACATGCGCCGCTCGCCGGGCATACAATAAATGCATGTTTCCAAGGAGGTTCCCGCGATGAAGAAGCTGCTGATCGTTCTTATGGTGCTCTGCCTGTTGCCCTGCGCCTGCGCGGAGGAGCTGTCCGTCCATATCCTCGACCTGAGCGACGGGACGCTCCTGACGGAAAGCCGCGCCGATGTGCCGCAGGATTTCCTGCGCCTGTGCCCGGAGGCCGGTGACGCTGTGCGCCGCATCACGCCGGAACACACCTTCCTGCAGCACGGCATGTCCTCCACCGAGGCCTACGCCGCGCCCGACGGCTCCGCATGGGTGATGACGGGCGACAGCGTCTTCCGCCTGACCGACCCCGGCAGCCGCCTGACCAGCCTCTATCCCTTCACCCTGCGGTTCGTCACCTACTGGCAGTCCGACAAGGCGCTGCTCTACACCCAGCAGCGCGGAAGCGAAACGGACCTGCGCTGCATCGACCTGCAGACCGGCGGGATCACGCCCCTGCTGTCGGCGGAGGGCACGCTGGTGCTTCTCGAGCCCAACCCGTACCTCACCTATTCCGGCTATACGCCCCTGCCCGGGTACAGCGATCTGCTGCTGTGCACCGCGCAGCTCACGCAGGCAGATTCGGCCGACCCTGCCCTGGGCTATACGCTGGAGAAGGTCGTGGGCGACCTGACCTGGGCGGACGAAGCATACACCGCCCATCTCCGCGCCGATGGCCACGCCGCTGTCGAATACGGCGGCGAGCGCACGGACAGCCTCGAAGCCTTCGCCGCCGCATACCTCGAAATGTACCCCGGCCACAATCTCAGTGACCCCGCCGGGAGCATCTGCGAGCGCACCTTCCTCACCGGAAACCCCGCGTACGGCCGCCTGTACGAGATCGCCTTCAACGGCAAGGTCTTCCTGTGGAAGGACGGTGAAGCCCACGAGATCTCCGCCAGCTTCTCCCCGGATTACCACATCACCGGCCTGGGCGAGGCCGTCCTGACCGACCTGAACGCCGACGGCACGGAGGAGCTTGTCTGCATCTTCTATGCCGGATCCGGCGCGTTCCACGACATCGCCGCCGTCTACGACCCAGTGAACCGCCGGGGCATGGCGCTCCACACGCAGGACTGCACCAGTGAGGAGGACGAAATCCACCTGCTGTTGGAGGACGGCGTGTGCCTGCTGTATCAGGAGAGCGGCGTGATCGGCACCGTAACCGCGCAGGGGCTGGACACGCCCTCGCTGGACCTGACCGACCTGCTCCAGCTGCTGGGCTTCTGACCCCCGCATGATCCATACCAAAGGAGTACAGCCGATGAAAAAGTTGATTTCGGTTCTTTCCCGCTTCCTGCTCTGGGCGGCTTTCTCCGGCGCAGCCATCCTGCTGAACCACGCCGCCGGAGCCTCGTCGAGTATCCTTTTCATGAAGTACGATCTGCATCTGATCTTTACGATCCTGTGCTTCCCATTTGCGGTGGTTTTCTCCCGACTGTTCACCATCGGCGCGCAGCTCATCGCCGGACGGCGCTGCGGGTATACGCTGGTGGAGCTGAGCGCGTTCGGTCTGGGCTGGCACCGCAGCGCCGACAAGGGGCTCCGCTTCGGCTTCCGCAAGCCGGTCGCGTACTTCTTTCACCTCGAAACGCCGCCCGCCTATGACGGCACCAGCCCCTACCGGCTGTATCTGCTCTGCGGCGCGATCCCCAGCGCCGTCCTCGGCGTGCTGGCGCTGCTGGCGTTTGCCCTGCTCCATCACATCCCGGAGATGCTCTACGTCGCCTTCTTCGGGCTGGGGCTGATCACCGATGCGCTGCTGACCTTCCTGCCGGACGAGCGGCTGCCCTTCACCCTCGTCCGGCGGCTGGACCGCAGCCTTCCCCTGCGCCGCGCGTGGGAGCACAGGCTGTTCATCCAGGCCAACCAGCGTCAGCGCACCTATCTGACCGCCCTGCCGGAAGACTTCTTCCACACCTACACCGAGGAGCTCTGGCACGACCCGCTGATCTTCAGCGCGCAGCACGACACCTGCAGCCGCCTGCTCTCGGATGGGCGCTATCAGCAAGCCCACGACGGCTTCACCCGCCTGTACGCCTTCCTTTCCCAGCCCAGCGTCAAGGTGCGCCAGAAGGAGATCGAGCTGCTCTTCCTCACCTGCAGCTGTGCACTGGCGGAGATGCTCGCGGGCGCAGAGCCGGATTTCAGCAACCGCATCAACGAGCCGAACATCGAGCTGTTCCTGAGCCGGGGCGGCTGGGCCTCGAAGCTGCTTCTCGCGCAGTACATCCGCGAGATACTGATCACCGGGGACGCGGCCGCCGCACAGCGGCTGTACAGCGCCATCGAGCGCCTGCCCGAGCCGCTCTCGCTGGCGCAGCGCCGCATCCTGTCGGACGCGCAGACCCTCGCCGAATCCCGCATCAAGGTAAGCGATGATTTAGTGAGGCGGCGCGATAGCGAATGAATTTTTCGTCTGATGCAATTGCAAAAAAGGCCTCGCCAGCGTCGGTGCCGGATAAATCAGCGATTACCAAGGAGGATTCCCATGAAGAAGAATGATTCCAGCAAGAAGAAGTTCAGCCCCGCGCAGATCATCCCCCTCGCGCTGGGCCTCATCGTCGGCATTGTCGCCGGAACGAGCGGCGCAGCCACCATCGACGCGATGAGCGGCGGCAACGACGCGCTGTTCTTCGCCTACCTCGGCGTGCTGATGGCCGGGCTGATCCTCGCCTTCCCCGTGCAGATCGTGCTGCATGAGGGCGGCCACCTGGTCGCCGGGCTGATGAGCGGATACAGCTTCGTGTCCTTCAACATCCTCGGCTTCATCTGGCAGAGGGACGCGGAAGGCAAGCTCCGCATGGGCCGGATGCAAATCGCCGGCGCGGGCGGCCAGTGCCTGATGGCGCCCCCCGAGTATAACGGCGGCGATTTCCCCTTCACGCTCTACAACCTCGGCGGCGCTCTGGTGAACCTGATAACCGCCGCCATCTTCGGGCTGCTGGCGTGGCTGATCCCCTCCGCGCCGCTGCGCCTCCTGCTGATCCCCGAGGCGCTGGTGGGCGTCATGTTCGCGATCCTCAACGGCCTGCCCCTGCCCGTCCTCCACCTGCAGAACGACGGCACGAACCTCCTGTGCATCCGCCGGGACGCTCACGCCCGCCGCGCCTTCTGGGTGCAGATGTCCATCGCGGCCGCAGCCGCCCGGGGCGTCCGCATGAAGGACATGCCTGAGGACTGGTTCGCCCCCTTCCCGGACGAGGCGATGGACAACCCCATCGTCTGCGCCGTGGCGGTCATGAACACCAGCCGCCTGATCGACCAGATGAACTTCGGCGCGGCAGAAGAGGCGATCTGCACCCTGCTGAGCCGCCAGAAGGGCGTGCTGGGCCTGTACCGCGCGTCCATGGCCTGCGACGGCGCGGTGTGCGAGCTGATCGCGGGCCGTCCCGGCGCCATCACCGCCATCCTCGGGGAGCAGGAGATCCAGCAGATCCTGACCGCCATGAAGGCCCATCCTGCCGTCCTGCGCACGCAGTACGCCCTCGCGCTGCTGAAGGACCGCGACGCCGACAAGGCGCAAGCTCTCCTCGACCGCTTCGACGCCGCCGCCCGCAAGCACCCCAACCCACAGGAGATCACCGGCGAGCGCGAGCTGCTGCAGGCGATCCGGAGCGCTGCACAGAAGGGAGGCGCCGCCGAATGAGCCGCATCGAACACCAAAAGCTCGTGCGCGACCGCATCCCTGAGATCATCTCCCTGAGCGGAAAAACCGCCTGCACGCGCACCCTGACCCCGGAGGAATACATCGCCGCGCTGGACGCGAAGCTCTCCGAGGAGCTCGCCGAATACCAGGCGGACAAGTCCATGGAGGAGCTCGCCGACCTGCTGGAGGTCATGATGGCCGTCGCCGCCGCCCGGGGACACGACTTCGCCGAGCTGGAAGCCATCCGCCGGGACAAGGCCGCCAAACGCGGCGGCTTCCGCGGCCGCATCTGGCTCGAGGCCGTCGAGTCCCCCGATTAAGGAGGTGCCCCATGTCCCGCGATATTCTCTTCGACCACGGGAACGCCCGCTTTTCCTACCGCATCTCCGCCATTCCCGTGCATGACGGGCGCGTGCTGCTGCAGTACCCCGTCGGCACGCAGGAATACGCCTTCGTCGGCGGCCATGTGGCCTTTGGTGAAACGTCAGCGGAGACACTGCGCCGGGAGCTCCGCGAGGAGCTGCATGCCGAGGCCTCCATCGGGCGGCTCATCGCCGTCGGGGAGGTCTACATCGACTGGGGCCGCTGCCCGGACGGCAGCCCGCGCCACTGCCATCAAATTGGCCTGTATTTCCTCGCCGATGTGGATATTTCCCAGCTGCCGCAATCGGACAGCTTCCACGGCTACGACGATGCCGGCAGCGAGCGCTTCGACCTGATGTACCGCTGGGTGCCGCTGGCCGACCTGGCGCACATGACCGTCTATCCCCCGGAGGTCGCCGCCCATCTGCTTTCCGGCGCGCCGGGCGTGATGCACTTCACCTACTCCGAGCTCCCGGACACGACCCCGTGGCCGGACTGACCCCTTATGACAGCAAAAGACCGGCGGTTCCGCACATCAGCGGCCGCCGGTCTTTTCGTTGCCTGTTCAGAATTTCATGTGCTTCATGTGCTGCATCACCATGTTGGCGCACACGCCGGTCAGCAGGCCGCAGCCCAGACCCACCAGCATCAGGATCGCCATGTGGTAGAGCAGCATCGGCGTGTTGGACACGAGGATCGCCATGCCCACCTGGCCGACATTGTGCAGCACACCGCCCACCATGCTGACCGTGACCGGGTGGATGCCCTTCACCTTCGACAGGAGCACCATACCCGTCAGCGACAGCAGGCCACCGGCAAAGCCGTACATCATCATCGACGCCGGCGTACCGAGGAAGGCGCAGGACAGCAGCACCTTCATCGCCATGAGGACATAGGACGTCGGCACGTCCAGCATGTACACCGCGAAAATCAGCACGCTGTTGCTCAGGCCCAGCTTGATGCCCGGGATGCTGGAATTGAGCGGGATCATGTGTTCCACCCAGCCCAGGATCAGCATCATCGACAGCAGCAGGCCGCAAACCGCCACGCGCTTTGCGTTGAACCGCGTATTCATTCCGCCTGACCTCCCGCGTAGCCCGCCACGACCTCCAGGATCTCCTCGTACGTATACAGCTCCACGCCCACGTCGTTGGGCAGGCAGATGATCATGTTCCGCAGGACGCGGTCGTCCCGGTTATCCAGCGTCACCAGCCCCTGCTCCACGCAGTCCTGATTCGCGCAGGTGGACTCCGCCATCCGCACGCTGTCCTCCGTCACCTCGATGACGTTCACGTACTCGCCCCGGCGGATGGTATAGCGCCCCGCCTCGTACAGGGGGATCGGCTCATACACCGTACCGGCGACCGTCACTAGCAGGTAGGCCTTCGCCGGTCCAACCTCCTCGGGGGACGCGCTCTCCTCCGCAGGGATAGCCGTCGTTTCGGCGGGTGCCTGCGTCGGGGCCGCATCGGGGGACGCGCTCTCCTCCGCAGGGATGGCCGTCGTTGCGGCGGGCGCCTGCGTCGGGGCCGCATCGGGCTCCTTACTCCCCATTGCGCATCCTGCCAGCAGCAGGCACATCGCCAGCAGCAGGAGCAGCTTCAGCTTCTTCATCAGATCAAATCCTCCAGGGTATTCTTCCTTTCAGTTGGCGCGGACAGCGCTCCCGCAGGCACGAATTCCATCTCCAGCGTTCCGCCGTCCGGAACGACCCGGCGCTCCACCACCGTGGATGCGATCCATACCCCCGCGATCAGCAGAAGCACGACCAGCAGCGTCAGCCCGTTCACCAGCAGGGCACGTTTCTTCTCCATCCGGACAACTCCTTTTGATACTCCATTGTTCATTGTACAACGTTTTCCCCCGCGCCGTCAACCCTTCCCGCGCGATCTGCCGGGACCGGGGGCTTCGTTCGCCCGCCCTGTCCCCTGCCGGCGCCGTCCGCGATGGTTATCCACAAAAAATCCACGGTTCGTCCGCAGCATTTCGCTCACGGAGAACCGTGGATCATCATCAGTTCAGTTCCTTCCTGTACTCATCCAGCTCGCGCTCGTTGCCGTACACAAAGTGGTCGGGCAGGATCTCGCACCAGATGGGCTTGTCCACGGAGTAGTCGTGGATGGAGGGATCGTACACCAGCAGCTTCTTGTCGCGCTCCAGATAGGGGTTGGGGTTGGGCACGGCGGAGAGCAGCGCCTTGGTGTAGGGGTGCAGCGGGTGACGGAACAGCTCCTCCGCCTCCGCCAGCTCAACGATGCGGCCCTTGTGGATAACCGCGATACGGTCGGAGATGAAGCGGACGACGGACAGGTCATGCGCGATGAACAGGTACGTCAGGCCGCGGTTCTTCTTCAGATCGTTCAGCAGGTTCAGCACCTGGGCGCGGATGGAAACGTCCAGTGCGGAGATGGGCTCGTCCGCCACGATGAACTCGGGCTCCATGATCAGGCTGCGGGCGATGCCGATGCGCTGACGCTGGCCGCCGGAGAACTCATGGGGGAAGCGGCTGGAGAATTCGGGCAGCAGGCCGACCTCTTCCAGCGCACGCTTGACCTTGTCCTGGCGCTCCTGCTCGTCCTTGTACAGGTGATGGTTGTACAGGCCCTCGGAGACGATGTAGTCAACCTTGGCGCGCTCGTTCAGGGAGGCCATGGGATCCTGGAAGATCATCTGGCACTTGCGGATGACGTCGACGTCCTCCTCCTTGGAGATCTTGCCGGTGATCCGCTTGCCGCGGTAGAGCACCTCGCCGTTGGTGATGGGGTTGATGCGCACGATGGCGCGGCCGATGGTGGTCTTGCCGGAGCCGGACTCACCGACCAGGGAGAAGGTCTCGCCCTTGTAGATGGTGAAGTTGACGTCGTCAACCGCCACGAAGGCCTTCTTGCCGGAGCCGAAGGTCACCTGCATGTCCTTCACCTCAACCAGCGCCTCGCGGTCGGGAAGCTGATGCGGATGGACGATGTCGCCGGCGGTGGGCTGGGGCTCGTTCATCTTGCGGCTCATCTTCTCCACGTCGATGGGCTGGTCGATTTCGGGCGCACGCACGTCCAGCATCCAGGTCTTGGCCTGATGGGTGGGCGTGACGTCGAACATCGGGGGCTCCTCCAGGAAGTCCACGTTCAGCGCGCGCTTGTTGCGGGGGGCGAAGGAATCGCCGTGCACGTCGTTGAACAGGTTCGGAGGCGTACCATCGATGGCGGGGAGCTTCTCGCCCTTCACGCCC
>SVGU01000147.1 GCA_015056155.1 Clostridiales bacterium | reverse complement strand
TGCAGAATCTTCCCTACGCTGGTCTTCATCAGCTCCACGCCGATGACCAGAATCATCACCGCGACCGTGAGCCCGGACAGGTACTCGTAGCGCCCGTGCCCGTAGGGATGCTCCGCGTCGGCGGGCCTATCGGCCATCTTAAAGCCCAAGAGGCTCACCACGCTCGAGGACGCGTCCGACAGGTTGTTGAACGCATCGGCTGTAATCGCTACCGAGCCGCTGATCATTCCCACCGCTATCTTGCCCGCAAACAGCAGCGCATTGCAGGCAATACCCATGGCGCTGGCCGCCTTGCCCCACGCGCTCCTTGCGCGCTCGTCAAGCGGCGCGCCGTCCGGCTGAATCCTTTGGGCAAGCCAATTCTCAATCATGTGTTTACCACCCTTTCCAGATTCTCTCTATTAAATCATCTGCCTCTTCGCCTGTCAAGTCCTTCCATCCTATGCGCGCGCGGCCCACCCCGGCACAATCAACAATAATACGCGTTGCTATTGACACATATGCACAGATATGTTATTATTTCTCCATATTTTAATGAGGAGGTACACTCTCATGGATTTTTCCCGTCGTAGTTTCCTGAAGGGCGCTGCCCTGTCCGCGCTGGGCGTCGCCGCCGCTGGCGTGCTGCCGAACACCGAAGCCAAGGCCGAGGAAGTCAAGGCTGAAGCCGCCGTCTGCGAGCACAACGCGTGGCTGGGCCAGGCTCCGGTCATCGCCGACAGCGAGATCGCCGCGACCTACACCACCGACCTGCTCATCATCGGCGCCGGCAACGGCGGCCTGATGGCTGCGTCCGTCGCCTCTGATTACGGCATCGACTTCCGCGTTATCGAGCAGAATGCCGTCGTCGGCTCCACCCGCTACTGGTACGGCGCCATCAACACCGAAGAGACCAAGAAGGCCGGCGTTGAGGTCAACACCGCCGCGCTGCGCAGCGAGATTTCCCGCTACTCCTCCGGCAAGATGGACCAGCGCGTGCTGAACGTGTGGATCAACGAGTCCGCCGCCATGCACGACTACGTCGCCCCGATCCTCTCCGCCGCCGGCGCAACCTGCCAGTTCACCGCTGCGGGCGAAAAGGAAGTGGAGAACTACACCCAGTACTACTACCCGGCCACTGAGCATTTCTGGGGCATGGGCGTCAAGCGCAACGAGCTCTTCCAGCAGCGCATCGAGGAGAAGGGCTACTACATCGACTTCAACCACAGCCTCGTCTGCCTGACCAAGGAAGGCGATAAGGTCACCGGCGCCATCGCGCAGAACGTGCTGACCGGCGAATACATCAAGTTCGTGGCCAACTGGGCGACCATCCTCGCCACCGGCGGTTACGAGGGCAACCCGGAGATGGTCGAAGCCTGCGCGCCGATCCTGCCGATGTGCGTGACCGCGTCCTCTTACTACGCCTCCAACAAGGGCCAGGGCATCAAGGCCGGCATCTGGGCCGGCGCCATGAAGGACATCGAGGCCGCCCCGATGATCTTCGACCGCGGCATCGTCGCCCCGGGCGTCGACGCGGGCTATGTGCTCAACGACAAGGGCGAGAAGGTCTTCCCGGGCACCGTGTCCCAGTTCAACCCGGGCACCCAGCCGTTCCTGAAGGTCGACCGTGACGGCGTCCGCTTCATGAGCGAGTCCCAGCCGTACAACGACGCTTCCCACGCTGCGGCCCGCCGCAAGGGCGGCGTCTATGCGCAGATCTTCGACAGCAATGTCGTTGCTGACGTGCAGCGCTTCCACACCATCGGCTGCTCCGCCATGACCCGTTCCCAGGGCGAAGGCCTCATCCCGAACACCATCGAGCCGCAGGTTGCCGCCGGTCTGATCATGAAGGCGGACACCCTCGAGGAGCTCGCCGACAAGCTCGGCTTCACCGGCAAGGCGAAGGAGACCTTCCTGGCCACCTGCGCACGCTACAACGAGCTGTACGACATGCAGGAGGACGTGGACTTCGGCAAGCCGGCGTACCGTCTCTCCGAGCTGCGCAATCCGCCGTACTACGGCCTGTGGCTGGGCGGCTCCCTGCTGTGCACCATGGACTCCCTGTGGATCAACGAGGACATGCAGGTTCTGACCCCGAAGCGCGAGGTCATCGAGGGCCTGTACGCCACCGGCAACTGCGCCGGCACCACCTTCGTTGACAACTATCCGGAGCTCATGCCGGGCTTCTGCCTTGGCCGCAACCTGACCTTCGCCAAGCACATCGTGGATAAGCTCGTCAAGGACGGCATCCCGACCGGCAAGGGCCCGTCCATGGAAGCTCCGGTTGAGGAAGGCGACCTGACCGCCGAAGGCGTGAAGGACGGCACCTACACCGCCGCTGCTCAGGGCTACGTCGGTTCCGTTCCGGTGACCGTCGAGGTCAAGGACGGCAAGATCGTCTCCATCACCGTGGACGCCTCCAACGAGACCGCTGCCATCGGCGGCGCTGCCGCTCCGGTGATGGCCGAGGCCATCAAGACCGCCAACGGCATGGTCGGCGTGGACGGCGTTGCCGGCGCAACCATGACCAGCAAGGCGATCCGCGCTGCGGTGAACGCTGCGCTGGCGCAGGGCAAGTAATCCCTGATTCAACAATCCTTCCCGGGGAGGACGCTCAGGCGTTCTCCTCTTTTTTTGCGCTTTCATGCGCATCACGCCCTCACATGACCATTATGCGAACAGTTCATGTTTATGTTGAATCTTTTTCATTTTGCCCTTGAATGATATTGACAAATACGGAAAACGGTGTACAATGGGACGTACATTGCATTTGCATCCAATACTTAGCATATGGAGGAAACCACAATGAAGAAACTTGCAATGATCCTTGCACTGGCGCTCGCGCTGTGCCTGACCACGTCCGCGCTGGCTGAGACCGTACTGCAGCTGGGCACCACCGTCAACGAGCAGGACTCCTTCCAGATCGCGGCAGAGAAGTTCGCCGAGCTGGTTGCCGAGCGCACGAACGGTGAATACAAGATCGAGATCTACCCCAACGGCACCCTGGGCGGCGAAAGCGACATGCTCGACTCCATGTCCATGGGCATGCTCGACATGGGCATCATCACCTCCGGCCCGTTCGTCAACTTCTCCGAGATGATGGGCGTGCTGGATATGCCGTACCTCTTCGCCACCAACGAGGAAGCCTATGAAATCCTCGACGGCGAAATCGGCAAGGAACTGCTCGCGACGCTGGAAGAGGCCGGCCTCAAGGGTCTGGCCTACGCCGAGCGCGGCTTC
>SVGU01000146.1 GCA_015056155.1 Clostridiales bacterium | reverse complement strand
CGCCCTCGAAATGATACTGCCACAGCGCCATCTCCAGCGGCCGGGCGCAGCGGTACATGAAGGCGCGTGCCTTTTCATAGGTGGTCATCAGATCACTCCTTTCACGGACAGGATAGCACGAGCGGGCCGGTCTGTCTTGTAAAAAACCGTCATCGCCGGGCGAAGCGCAGCGCCTCGCGGGGCGACATCAGATGGTGCCGGCGGAAGTCGTGGAGGAGGTGCGCCTGATCGGTATAGCCGTAGCGGGCGACGGCGTCCTGCACGTCAAAAAGGGGATGGCGGAGCATGTCCTGCCAGAGGAGCTGATACCGCAGGAGGGAGGCGAGCGTCTTGGGCGACACGCCCATGCAGGCGTCAAACCGCCTTTCCAGCTGCCTCGGGGACAGCGCTACCGCATGGGCGGCCTCGCCGATGCGCACGCGTCCGGAGGTGCGCAGCATGTGATGCACGGCGTTGAGGACGTCGGCGTCGGCCGTGCCTGCGCCGAGGAGGGTCAGCAGCACCGGCTCGGCAGCGGCGATCCGGCCCTGGAGGGTCGGGGTATCGAAGAGGATCGGCTCCAGGGCGCGTTCCAGCCGCCGGAAGAACCTCCCGGCGGGATAGCGGCCGTTCATGCTGCCGCGCAGACTGTCCTCCGCGAAAAGGGCGGCTGTCCATGCATAAAAGCGGATCGCGAATGTTGCGGAGAGACCGCCGCAGGAGGTGCAGGGCGGCGTGAAGGACGAGGCGCTGTCCAGCGCGCAGAAGCTGCTGCTGATGCGGTTCTGCGCGTAATCGACATGAAAGATGACGTCCATGCAGGTGTCCGGGATCACGATGCCGCCGGGGCCGGGGCGGTCGGGCAGAGGACGCTCGCTGCCCCAGAAGCACCGGATGTACGGCGCAAGGGCCGCGCAGGGGGCGATCTCCCGATATGTCTCGTCCTGCTGGAAGGGCGTGCCGGTCACGGGGCGGTACAGCTTCGCAAGGGCCAGCATGTCAGCCGGGCTCCTTTGCGTCCAGGCGGATGCAGTCGATCACGTCCGTGGGCAGGACGCTGTCCACGCCCCGGCGCTTTGCCGCGCGCCTCCCCGCCAGCCCGTGGATGAGCGCGCCGTAAGCCGCGGCATGCACGCTGGGCATGCGTCCCTGCGAGCACTGGGGCAGCTGCCGGCCAAGGAGCGCGGTGATGATCCCCGTCAGCACGTCGCCGGAGCCGCCCTTTGCCAGCGCGGGCGTGGTGTACATGTTGCAATAGGTGTCCATGCCGTCGGTGACGAGGCTGCGCGCGCCCTTGAGCAGCACGGTGCAGCCGCACAGCTCGTGCAGGCGCTCCAGCGCGCTGCGGGCGTCCGAGGTCACTTCGTCGCAGGTGCAGTCCAGCAGGCGTGCCGCCTCGCCCGGATGCGGGGTGATCACGTCGCACTCCTTCAGGGGGAGGAGATCGTCGGTCTTGGCCAGCAGGTTGAGGGCATCCGCGTCCCAGACGACGGGGCATTCGGCGCGGGCGAACAGCCGCAGCAGGGGCATTGCGTCGGAAGATTGTCCCAGACCGCAGCCGATGCAGGCCGCGTCCGAGCGGGCAAGGACCCGGCGGGCGACCTCCGCAGCCTCCGGCAGCAGCTGGCCGTCCCGCTCCGGCAGGACCGCGCACATCGCCGCAGGCGCGAGCGTCTGCAGGATGGGCAGCAGGCTCTCCCGGCACAGGATGGTCGTCAGCCCCGCGCCGGTCCGCATGGCGGCGTTGGCGCACAGGGCAGCCGCGCCGGCCATCCCCCTGCTGCCGCAGAAGATCGCGATGCGCCCGAAATCGCCCTTGTGGCACACGGGGGCGCGGGGGGCGATCCACTTCTCCAGGTCCGATGACTCAAGGATCAGCATCTCATCGTCCGACAGTTCGCGCGGGATCAGGATCGGCTGCACGGTGATCTCGCCCGCGTAGTCCGGGCCGTCCGCGAGCAGGAGCCCCTGCTTGATATCGTGGAAGGTGACCGTCTCGTCCGCGCGGATGACCATGCTGCCCAGCGCATGCCCGGTCGTGCCGCACAGGCCGCTGGGGATGTCCACGGCGATGACGGGCGTGCTGCACAGCTTCGCGTCCAGCGCCCCGTGGATCAGGTGAGCCGCCGCGCCGCCGACCGCCCGGGAAAGCCCCGTGCCGAACAGCGCGTCCACGATCACGTCGCAGGGCGGCAGCACAGTGTTGAAGTCTGCCTCCTCAAAGGTGATGCGGGGATCCAGCAGCGCGAGGCGGCGGTTCAGCAGCGCGTCGCCCTGTGCGCTTTGCGACAGCTCGATCACGTGGGACGTACCGCCCCTTGCCGACCAGAGCCGCGCGGCCGCGTAGCCGTCGCCGCCATTGTTGCCAGGACCGCAGAGGAACACGGCGGTCCCCCTGTCCGTGCGGCGGGCGATCGCGTCTGCAACGCCCTGCGCGGCATGCTCCATCAGCAGCGCACCGGGAACGTCATTTTCAGCCATGAAACGGGTCTCCAGTGCCTTCATTTCAGCGGGGGTAATGGTAAACAGCATGCGGCAGACCTCCCGACGAATCATAAATCTACCATTAAGTATACCGCAATTGCTGCAAATTGCAATGGGGATTATGCCGTCGGCGCGGATTCCGGGTGGTATCGCAGGCGTGTGGCCTCCCCGCCGCGCAGGTGGCGCACGGCCTTGTTGTATTTCAGCAGCGCGCCGACCTCCCGGGCGAGACGCGCGTCGATCTGCGGCAGACGGCTGATCATGTCCTTGTGCACGGAGGACTTCGATACGCCGAACACCCTGGCTGCCTGCCGCACGGTGGCGCGGTGCTCCAGCATATAGCGCGCGATCGTTACGCAGCGCCGGGCGATGGTCTCATCCATGAACGTCAACTCCTTCAAGCAATTTGTACAGCCTATGCAGGCCCCCGCAGGGAAAATCCCGGGAATTGACCGGCTCCTCCGGGTCGGCAGCGCCGATGCGGAAACGGCGGAAAGCCTTGAAATGACTGGATTTGGCTGCGCTTTGACAGGGAAGGGGAGCGGAAAAATCAAAAACATTCAAAAAAATCTGAAAAAAAGTGAAAAAAGGGGTTGACATTTCTGCGGACATCGTGTATTATATAAAACGTCGCCTGACGAACACGGACGGCGGAACGGGAAACCGGGGTGTAGCGCAGTCTGGTAGCGCACGTGCTTTGGGAGCATGGGGCCGGGGGTTCGAATCCCTTCACCCCGACCAGAATGCAGCTTCGGATTTAGCGTG
>SVGU01000042.1 GCA_015056155.1 Clostridiales bacterium | reverse complement strand
ACCGAGCGGCCGGACCGGGTGGCGTCGATGCTGCTGGAGGGGCAGATCGCGCTGGTGCTGGACGGCTCGCCGCAGGTGATGGTGCTGCCGGCCGGCATCCTGCATCTGCTGCACACGCCGGACGACGCCTCCGCCCGCTGGCAGTACGGCAGCTTCATGCGCCTGCTGCGTCTGTCCGGGCTGCTGGCGGCGCTGCTGCTGCCGGGGCTGTTTGCGGCCTTCGTGACCTTCCATCCGGAGGCGCTGCCGGTGACGCTCCTGACGGCCGTGCTGGAGAGCCAGGCGGCGGTGCCCTTTTCCATCCCCGCTGAGACGCTGCTGATGCTCGTCATGTTCAACCTGATCGGCGAAGCGTCCACGCGGGTGCCGTCGGTCGTCGGCTCGACGCTGGGGACGGTCAGCGGCCTCATCCTCGGACAGGCGGCGGTGGAGGCGAAGCTGGTGCATCCGCTGCTGCTGATCGTGGTGGCGGTGTCGAGCCTGGGCAGCTATGCCGCGCCGGACTATTCCCTGGGGCTGGCGGTGCGTATCGGGCAGCTGCTGATGCTCGCGGCCGGGTGCATCTTCGGGGTATACGGCGTGGTGCTCTTTGCGGCGGCGGGCACGGTGCGGCTCTGCGCGCTGACGAGCCTGGGCTCTCCCTTTGCCGCGCCGGCTGCGCCGCTCCGCCCGCGCAATCCGGACATGCTGCTCCGCTGGCCCATCTGGCGGCAGCGGTTCCGCACCTGGCTGGGCAGCGCCGACAATCAGGTGCGCACGCGGGGGGCGATGCGCCGCTGGGACAGGAGGAACCGATGAACGGCAGCATGCAGATCCATACGCCTAAGGAGCGGCTGCGGGCCCGGCAGGAGGGGGAGCGCCGCGCCCGGACATGCCTTGTGCAGCTCATCTGCATTGTGTCCATCCTGCGCACGGCGCTCACGCGGCTCCTCCCGCTGGCGGGGAACGGCGCGTGGTGGCTGACGCTGGGATGCATGCTCCCGGGTGCGGCGGTGTTCGCGGCGCTCCGGCTGTCCATGCGTCTGACGAAGACGGCGACGATCGCGGACCTTGTTCGCGCCTGCCTCGGAAGGTCCGGCGGATGGCTGGCATGCGCCGTGCTGGCCGCTCTGACCTTCCTGGACGGCGCCGCCTCCATCACCGCGCTGATCACCCTGTTCACCGAGGGCGTCGGCACGCGGGGGACGCAGCTGACCCTGGCGCTGCTGACGGGTGCTGTGCTGCTTGCGTGCCTGCACCGCGAGGGGCTGCCGCGCGGGGTTTTCCTGCTGCGGAGGACCATGCTGGCGGCGGCGCTGGTGACGGCCGGGTTCGGGCTGCCGGCGGTGCGGACGGACAGCCTGTTCCCGCTGCTGGCGGAGGGGGAAGCGTCGCTTTCTGCGGCCTTCCGCGCCGGATGGAGCATCACGTGGCCGCTGACGCTGCTGCTGACCATCCCGCAGGAGGACGGAAAGCGGCAAGTGGCCGCCGTGTGTCCGGTGGCGCTGACGGTCGCAGCGGTGCTGCTGTTCATCGCCCTGACGAATCCGCATGAGCTGCTTGCCCGCCGCGCCTCGCTGGCGGACAGCCTGCTGCTGCCGACGCGGTATGCCACCCCGGCGCTGCAGATGCTGGCGCAGTGCCTGATGATGCTGGCGTTTTTCTTTGCCATCGGCGGAGCGGCGCTGCTTTCGTCGGAGCTGATCTGCGCTCCGATGGGGCATGCGCCCGACTGGCTGCCGTGGGCGGGAGTGATTCTGCTCGTGGCGGGGCAGGCGATCCCGGCGCACCGGCTGTGGGCGCTGCTGGGCGCAGCGGAGCCGTGGCTGCTTGTCCCGCTGGCCGCTTTGGGCGCGGTGTGCCTGCCCAATGCCATCATCAGGAGGGATCGGACATGAAGATGACTGCCATGCTGCTGTGCTGCCTGCTGCTGGGCGGCTGTACCGCGCTTCCGGCGGAGGAGCGCTCCTTTGCGGTGGTGCTGGGCGTTGACCGGGAGGGGGAGGAATGGGCGGTGCATGCGCGCATACCGACCTATCAGACCGGCGGCGGGTATGCGACTGTCAGCGGAACGGGTCAGACGCTGGAGGAAGCCCTGCTGCGCGTGGACGCTGCCGCGCCCATGCAGCTGCATTTCGGTCAGCTGCGCCTGCTGGTCTTCACCGCGGCGCTAGCCCGAACGGAGGATCTGGCGATCGCGCTGGACGTACTGACGCAGCGCCATGACCTCCGCCTGGACGCATCAACCGCCGTGACGGACGCCGCGTTGCCCGACCTGATGGAGGCGATGAAGCCCCAGAGCGGTTCGCGCCTGAGCAAATCCCTGGATGTGCTGATCCAGACGCGCATCGAGCAGGGGACGGCGCTGCCCGCGGCGCTGGGGGACGTGCTGCGCATGGGGGAGCGGCAGTCGCCGGTGCTGATGCGCCTGACCCTGGAAGCAGGGGCGGCGGAGCTGGACGGCTGCTGGCCGCTCAGTGCGGATTGGGTCGTGACGGAGCCGCTGAGCCGGGATGAAACGCAGCTGCTCTCCCTGATGCTGGGGCAGATGAAAAGCGGTGCGCTGTCCCTGTCGGAGGGGACGGTCCGCCTGACCGCTGCGAAGGCGGAAACGGAGCTGCACCTGCCGACGATGCAGCAGGCTGCCGTCCGCCTGACCCTGCGGTGCACGTCCTCCGCCCTGACGGAGGAGGCGCTGTCCCAGGCTGCCGCGACGGCCTGCCTCGGCGTGCTGAACCGCCTGTCCGGCATGGGCTGCGACGCCCTCGGGCTGGCGCGGCAGGCGATCGTCCACGCGCGCACCATGGCGGACTGGCACGACATGGATTGGCCAGCGCGGTATCAGGACATCCACTGGTCGGTCAGCGTCGGGGTGGAGGGCCCGTCATGAGAAAAGGCTCCGGGTGCATGGCGCATCCGGGGCCTTCGGCGTTATTCGGGCTGATTTTCGTTTTCGGGCGGGGTCATCCGGCGCTGCATCGCGCTGCGGGTCCAGGCGATGGCCCGCAGCCTTCCGCCGTCCTCGCCCGCGAGGGCTGCGATCGCCGGGGACACGTTCCACTTTTCCGTTTCCCCGTCGGGATGGGTGTAGGCCCGCAGGGGCGCGAGCCTGCGGACGAGCCGGGCCAGCGTGTCATAGAGGCGGCCGACCTCCGCCGGGCGCGGAACCAGACGGAACCCGACGACCGCGTTGCTGGCGCTGAAGAGTCTTTCCCGGGTGATCAGTCCGTCGGGCTGCACGGCGGAATAGCCCGCTTCGAGCATCATGACCATCCGCATGTCGCTCAGGTCCGGGTAGAACCGTCCGTCCCTGGCGCGCACGAATTCCGGTTCAAAGCCCGGCGCGCAGAAGAAGTAGCGCGTGTGCTCCGGCGTGACGATGCGCAGGTCGCGGGCGGGGCATTGGGGCGCGTCGGTCAATTCGTTCAGGAGGATGCTGCAGCCCTCGTCCAGCGCCTTCTGCGCCAGCAGGCGGAAGCTCTCGTAATCCATGTAGTAGTTGATCTGCTTGCTGGCCATCATGACCTCCCGGACTTCCACTCCTTGTAGATTGCGCCGCCGGGGGTGTCGGCGACCTCCTTGATCTCGTAGCCTTCCCCGCGCCACCTTCTGCATGCCGCGGACACGTGGAAGGGGAGCGTCTTCCCCGTGCGCGGGTTGCAGATGAAGACCGCCGGGGCGATCTCCTGCACTTTCTGCGCCAGACGCTCGTAGACCTCCAGCAGCCGCCGGGGAGGGCGGCGGAAGCGCGGCGTGTGGATCCACAGCCCGCATTCGGTGATGTAGGGATGGATAAGGTCGTCTTCATCGAGCCTGCGCGAGTACGAGGCGTGGATGAGCGCCCGCCAGCAGGCGTCCCCGTCCACGTCATGCAGCCCGATGCGCTCCTTCCACCTGAGTTCGCCCAATTCCGGCAGCCAGAAAATGAAGTGCGGCGAGGCCGGCTGGAACGCGTCCGGAGCGGCGGACGGCGTGACCGGGAAAACGTCCGTGACGGCGGGCACGACCAGGCACCCGGCAGCTGCGGCCTCCGCAGCAAGCCCACGGAACTCATCCTGGGACATGTAGTAGGACAGGTGCTTCATCATGTGCCGCCTCCCGCTGCGCTCAGTTCTCTGTGAATCCTTCCGCCCACCAGCGCTGGTTGACCTGAATGCGGCTGATGCCCAGGTGATCCCGCTGATAACGCTCCTGCAGCGCGGCAAGGCAGGCTTCTGCGGCGTCCTTGTCCGCAAATACCGGGCTGTAAAGCAGGTCGCGCTCGGTGCCGTCCTCCGCCCAGTTGAAGCCGCATACGCGCCACACGATCCCGTCCGCCGGTGCGCTGACTGCATTTCCGGTCAGCTCCCACGTCCCTTCCGGGTTGTCGCGGAAGCCCGGCAGGCTGGCCATGTACCCGGTCCTGACGGCCTCCGCTTCGTCGAGGCTGTCGAAATACCCGACGTCGAAACCGTCCGCGCGGCCTGCACCGGGAGTCTTGAAGAACGTCAGCTGCCAGATCATGTGTGTTCCTCCTGTTCTGTCAGCAGCGCCCGCCACGCGTCCGTCAGCCGCTCCAGCGACCAGGCGGCATTCGCGGGGCTGGTGGAGGGCGCGGCCAGGGCCTCGATGCCCGTCAGCGGCTGCAGGTACCGGCGGTACATCTTCGCCGCCAGCGCGCCGTTGCAGATGACGCGGCGGATGGGCGCAGCCTGCATCACACGCGCGATATCGACGGGCACGGCGTCCCGGACCGATGCGTCCGAGGAGCCCTCGATCCCGCAGGAGGCGATCACGTCCCACAGGGCGATTCCGTGGCGCAGCAGCAGTGCCGTCTTCTGCGGTATGTCCGCCGGGACGTCCTCCCCAAAGACCGCCGCCAGCATCCGCCAGAACCGGTTCTGCGGATGCCCGTAGTAGAACGCATTCTCCCGGGACTTCACCGACGGGAAGCTCCCGAGGATCAGCGTATGGCAGCGCGCATCGACCACAGGGTCAAAGGGATGGTCAACCTTGTCCATGTCAGTCCTCCATGTCCAGCTTCCACACCTTCGCCGGGAAGGTCTCTTTGCCGTCGAAGGTCGAGTATTCGCTGAAGTGACTGAAGGTGCAGCCCACCTTTTCCATCACGCGCCCGGAGGCCGGGTTGGCGATGGCGTGGCTGGCGTAGAAATGCTTCACGCCGAATTCCCGGCGGGCAAAGTCGATCATCGCGCGGGTCGCCTCGGTGGCGTAGCCCTTGTTCCAGCAGTCGCGGCGCAGGTTGTAGCCGAACTCCCATGTGTTGTCAATGGAATAGGCGCGGCCGTCCTTGGGCCCGATGGAACCCGCGCCGACCAGCAGCCCGTCCTCCTTGCGAACGAAGCCGAAGTGGTACTCGTCCGTGCATGCCTCCACGCTGCGCAGCCATTCCACAGCCTGCTCCACGCTGGTATACAGGTTATAGGGCATGAACCGGTTGACCTCCGGGTCGGAGAGCCAGACGAACTCCGCCTCCGCGTCTGCGGTGGTCAGCGGACGAAGGGTCAGCCGTTCCGTTTCAAGGACATAAGCATGCATGGGATCACCTGCTTTCCTGATGATTCCCTCATGATAACACAAAACCCGCCGGCATGCAATATCCGGCGGGCAGACTCCCACCGTCTGCCTTCGGCAGACACCTCCCTCAGCGAGGGAGGCTCAGTGCGTGGGACGCGGGCCATTGTAGGGACGGCGATCAGCCGCCTGCCCGCAGAAGTGTGATTCCGTATGAAAGGGCCTTTGGCGTGCGTTACTCCAGCACGATGCGGGGATTTTCCTTGCTGGGGCGGTACATGACGAAACGGCGGCCGATGCACTGAACGGGCTCCGCGCCCAGCTCGGCGCACAGGGCGTCGAGGGCTTCGCGGGCGGACAGGGGGCTGCCCTGCTGCACGGCGCACTTGATGATCTCGCGGGCCTCCAGCGCGTCGCTGGCCTGCTTGACGGTACCGGGAACGATGCCGTCCTTGCCGATGTAGAGGATGGTCTCCATGGTGTTGGCCATGGAGCGGAGGTATGCTCGCTGCTTGCTGGTCATGGTATTGATTCTCCTTGCAGTCGAATCAATTCGGAATTCGGAATTCGGAATTCGGAATTGAGAGTGTAGAGCGAATGGGGGATGGATCAGGGAAACAGGGCATTACGGAGATAACGAAATCGGCTGTACGCAGAACAGTAACTGAATTCCGCATTCCGAATTCCGCATTCCGAATTTGAGTTTGATTTCGTTATTCGACGAAATCAAACTCCATATCGCCCAGCCTGACGGTGTCGCCTTCTTTGGCGCCCTTTTTGCGCAGCGCGTCGATGACGCCCCAGCGGCGCAGGGTCCGGTGGAACCAGGCGATGGACTCGTCGTCGTCGAAGTTGACGGAGTCGATCAGGCGGTCCATGCTGGTGCCCACGACCTCGTAGACCGCGCCGTCGCGGATGACCTCGAATTCGCCGGGCTTGATCTTGTCCTCGAAGGTGACTTCTTCCACGAAGTGCACCACGGGAGGCAGCTCCTCCAGCATCTTCGCGGCGGTGTCCAGCAGCTCGTCAAAGCCCTGGTGAGTCGCGGCGGATACGACAAAGAGCGGGTAATCCAGCCCCTTCTCCTCCAGATGGGCGCGCAGCATGTTCACGCCTTCCTCCGCGTCGGGGAGGTCAGCCTTGTTGCATACGATGATCTGCGGACGGTCCGCCAGCTCGCCGTAGTTGGCCAGCTCGTGGTTGATCTGGTCGAAATCCTCCGTGGGGATGCGGCCCTCGCTGCCGGCGATGTCGATGACATGGAACAGCAGGCGCGTGCGCTCCACATGGCGCAGGAAGTCGTGCCCCAGACCGGCGCCTTCCGCCGCGCCCTCGATCAGGCCGGGAATGTCCGCCAGCACGATGTCCTTGCCGTAGCGGCGCACGATGCCCAGATTCGGGGTCAGGGTGGTGAAGTGGTAGTTGCCGATCTTGGGCTTTGCGGCCGTCACCACGGACAGGATGGTGGACTTGCCCACGTTGGGGTAGCCGACCAGGCCCACATCCGCGATGGTCTTGAGCTCCAGCAGGAAGGTGTGGATCTCCGTCTTCACGCCGGGCTTGGCGAAGTTGGGAGCCTGACGGGTGGGGGTGGCGAAGTGCTGGTTGCCCCAGCCGCCCTTGCCGCCCTTGAGGACGATGCGGCTCTCGCCGGCGACGTCCATGTCCGCCACGACCGCGCCGCTCTCCTCATCGCGGATGACCGTACCGACCGGCACCTTGATCACAAGGTCTGCGCCGTTGCGGCCGGTGCAGCGGTTGGCCGAGCCGTCCACGCCGTTTTCCGCCTGATACTTGCGGTTGAAGCGGAAGTCCAGCAGGGTGTGCATATTCACGTCGGCATAGAAGATGATGTCTCCGCCCTTGCCGCCGTCGCCGCCGTCCGGGCCGCCGGCCTGCACGAACTTCTCGCGATGGAAGCTCAGGCTGCCGTTGCCGCCGTTGCCGGCCTTGCAGGTGATCTTTACATGGTCAACAAAATTGGACATGGAATCCTCCGGAAAATGGATAATGAAATTCGGAATGCGGAATTCGGAATGCGGAATTCGGAATGCGGAATTTAGAATGTGGAACAGAACGTGCCGCAACAATCTGTTGCAGTATCGCAATTCCGAATTCCGCATTCATAATTCCGAATTAAGAATTGATTCGCTTTGCGAATCAATTCTTCAGGCTCTGGAGCGGCGCAGGGATGCGGCCGCCGCGGGCGATGAAGTCCGCGTTGGAGCACTGGTTGACGGGCATGACGGGGGCAAAGCCCAGCAGGCCGCCGAATTCGACGGTGTCGCCGGCCTTCTTGCCCACGGCGGGGATGACGCGCACGGCGGTGGTCTTGGAGTTGACCATGCCGATGGCGGCTTCGTCGGCGATGATGCCGGAGATGGTCTCGGCGGTGGTGTCGCCGGGGATGGCGATCATGTCCAGACCCACAGAGCACACGCAGGTCATCGCCTCCAGCTTCTCCAGGGTCAGCTGACCGGCGGATGCCGCCTCGATCATGCCGATGTCCTCGGAGACGGGGATGAAGGCGCCGGAGAGGCCGCCGACGTGGTTGGAGGCCATCACGCCGCCCTTCTTGACCGCGTCGTTGAGCAGCGCCAGCGCGGCGGTGGTGCCGGGGGCGCCGGCCATTTCCAGACCCATCTCGGTCAGCACATGCGCTACGGAGTCGCCGCGGGCAGGGGTGGGCGCCAGGGACAGGTCCACGATGCCGAAGGGGATGTTCAGCCGCTGGGAAGCCTCGCGGGCGACCAGCTGGCCCACGCGGGTGATCTTGAAGGCGGTGCGCTTGATGGTCTCGGCGACCACGTCGAAGGGCTGGCCCTTGACGGCTTCCAGCGCGGTCTTGACCACGCCGGGGCCGGAAACGCCCACGTTGATCGCGCACTCGGGCTCGCCCACGCCGCAGAACGCACCGGCCATGAAGGGGTTGTCCTCCACGGCGTTGCAGAACACCACCAGCTTCGCGCAGCCGAGGCTGTCGTTGTCCGCGGTGAGCTCGGCGGTCTTCTTGATGATCTGGCCCATCTGGCGCACGGCGTTCATGTTGATGCCGGCGCGGGTGCTGCCCACGTTGACGGAGGAGCACAGGCGCTCGGTGGTGGCCAGGACTTCCGGGATGGATTCGACGAGGCGCTCGTCCGCCTTCGTCGCGCCCTTCTGCATCAGCGCGGTGTAGCCGCCCAGGAAGTTGACGCCCATCTCCTTCGCCGCCTTGTCCAGCGCCTTTGCGATCGGGCGGGGATCGCCCTGACAGATCAGGCTCACGGGGGTGACGGAGATGCGCTTGTTGACGATCGGGATGCCCAGCTCGCGCTCGATGGCCTCGCCGGTCTTCACCAGGTCCTTGGCGGTCATGCAGATCTTGTCATACACGCGGGCCGCACAGGCCTCCGCCACGGGATGGGAGCAGTCCAGCAGATTGATACCCAGGGTGATGGTGCGGATATCGAAGTTCTGCTGCTGGATCATCTGCATCGTTTGGAGGATCTCGCCGGTTTCGATCATGGTCCTTGTCCTCCTTTACATCAGATGCGGTGCATCGCGTCGAAGATATCCATGCGCTGCATGTGGATATGCAGGTTCTTGTCCTTGCGGATGGGATCGAAGGACTCGTCGATGGCCGCGTATTCCAGGCCCGCGCCGTCCAGATCGACCACCATCATCATCGTGAAACAGCCGGACAGGATGGTCTGGGAGATCTCAAGGATGTTGATGTTCAGGTCGCACAGCTTGGTCGCCACGGCGGCGATGATGCCGGTGGTATCCTGACCGGTAACGGAAATGAGCGCCTTGGTCATGGTGAAAACCTCCTCTATACATGCGTGGGTACGATACCCGGATGGAGACATGAAAACAGGGCATGGACATGCCATACCAGCTTCATAATATAGTGTATAATCCGCGATTTGTCAAGGGGAAACGCCCTCTTCAATGCAAAAGCCGCAGACGCGGTGGAGATCACCGGACTGTGGCAAGCGGCTTTATGGATGCTTTACCTGGGACAATTCCCAGCCTTTGCCGGCGCCTGCAAGCGTCAGCTGGAGTTGGACGGGCGCGAAATGATAATGAAGATCAAGATTGCAGCTCTTGTTTACGTAGTCGATGGTGATCTCCACCGTACCGGCGATCTCCTTGCTGCCGATGTGACAGGACACGCAGCGATAGATGAATCGGCTCTCCTGGGGCGCCTTTTTGGTGGTGGTGATGGTGTGGACGATATCGTGCGTCAGAGGCCAGTAGAGCTGCTGGCGCATTTCATCGCTGACGGAGATGGTCCAGTCCGTTACCAGCGGCTTGCCGGTTTGCGGACATTCCAGCAGCGCGACCAGCGAGTCGGCGACTTTCTGCTTCATTTGCTGCTGACCGTGTGGGGCGTCGCGCAGGACGATGAAGAGATAGACGGCAATCGGGATGAGCAGGGCAAGCCAGTGCATGGCGGGTACCTCCTGTGTGTGGATTTGCGGAATCAGTCGCCGGATGCGATGCAGCGCGCGATGAGGGTGGTCAGTGTGGTCTCCATGTCCAGGGCGAGCAGAGTTTCCTCCAGCTCGCCGAAGGGATACAGGGAGGCGGCCAGATCGCAGCTGAACATGCCCATCACGGAGAATGCCGGGTTAGCGGCGGGATCATGCTCGCTCAGGAAGTCAGCGACGAGCAGGGCCTGCTCATGAGCGCCGATCATGCGCAGGGCAGCCGGGACGTCGTAGAGCATGACGGGCTCGCTGAGTGCAAAATCGCACACGCCGGTCGAGCGCAGGCTGCTGTCGAAGAGTATGGCAACGAACAGCAGCCGGTCAGCCTCCGTCATACCCTCGCAGCAGGCGGGGTAGGCCTCGCCCTCGGCGGTCGTCTCCAGCAGCGCCTCAAAGCGGGCGGATACGATGGCTTGCTCCTCCGGGGTGAAGGAGGTGATGCGCTCCCGGTTTGCCATGGCGCAGAGCGGCAGCAGGCACACGATCAGCGCCAGTGCGGCCAGCCTTTTCATGGGGAGAGTCTCCTTTCGCAATGGGGAATCATTGTGGATAAAGGGTGCGGGATCAGGGAATGCGGATGCGCATCGCGCAGCGGTCGTCGCCTGCTTTGGTGCTTCCGAGCAGCTCCACCTGCACAGCTTCGCCAAAGACCTGCCGGAACATCGCTTCCGCATACCCGCAGGAGCATTCGCACCATGTCAGCGGCAGCAGGCCCTCCGCCCGCTTGACGCAGCTGCACACGCAGGCGTGATAGCCGAAGCGCAGCTCGCGGTTGCTGACGTACTCCAGAAAGGCGTATCGGTTCTTCTGCGAGAAGAGCGCGCAGCCCTCCTGCAGGCTTCCGGCTCTGGCGATGCAGGAGGCGATCTCCTGCGCCATCGTGCGACCGTCGCCGCACCGGCAGGCACGGCGGATCTGCCGGACCTCGTCCGCGCCGGCCGTGCTGTCCAGACAGGCGCAGACCGACCTGGCCCACTGGTATTTCCGGTCGGCGTCCGCGCTCTTCGACAGGGGATGCTCCAGCGAAACGCGTTCAGCGGCTTCTTCGCCCAGCACAGTGCGGAGGGCCTCCGCCAGCCGCAGCGCATGGGGGTTGTCATTCCTTGCCATGGAGCGCCACCTCAGCAGAACATGTCCGCGTGCTCGCGGATGTAGGCGGCGACCATTTCGTCCAGCGGCTGCTTTTCGTACAGCGCATAATACCGATCGTCAAATTCACCGTAGGCGGCGTTGTACTTCTCGGCCTCGCAGTTCTCCAGGTTTTCCAGATCAAGATCCGTTTCATCCAGGAAGTGCGCCAGCAGCGCCTCGTACTCGTCCGCCTCGACACTCAGCAGCGCAGAAGGAACGAGGGGTGCAAATTCGCCGGAGCTGTTCAGGAAGAACTGGCTCAGGCCGCCGTTTTGAACCTCCAGGTCGAACAGGTACAGCGTGTATACGGCAATTTGATGGCCGGTCAGCTCGTTTGCCTGCTCGAACCGGTTTTCAAGCATCTCGCCGACAGCAATAAAGAGCTCCGATGCATCCATGGTCATCAATTCTTCGCGGGTCATGGGTTTTTCCTCCTGTATTAGGCAGCGTCATTGGGGCGGTCGAACTGGGCATGGTACAGCTCGTAGTACATGCTGCGCTTATCCAGCAGCTCCTGATGAGTGCCGGATTCGACGATGCGGCCCTTGTCCATCACGAGGATGCAGTCTGCGCCGGTGATGGTGGACAGCCGGTGGGCGATGATGAAGCAGGTGCGCCCGTGCATGAGCTTGAGCATCGCGTCCTGGATGCGGCGCTCGGTCTGGGTATCGACGTTGGAGGTCGCCTCGTCCAGGATCAGCATCGGGGAGTCGATCAGCATCGCCCGGGCGATGGTCAGCAGCTGCTTCTGGCCCTTGGAGATGCTGTTGCCGCTGCCGGTGACGATGGTGTCGTAGCCCTGGGGCAGGGAAAGGATCATGTCGTGGATGTGCGCTGCTTTGGCGGCCCGCTCGACGTCCTCGCGGGTCACGCCGTCCCGGCCGTAGGCGATGTTCTCAAACACCGTGCCGTCAAAGAGCCATGTGTCCTGCAAAACCATGGTGAACTGGCGGCGCAGCTCGTCCCGGGGGAGCTTGCGCAGGTCCACGCCGTCCAGCAGGATCGCGCCATCGGTCACGTCGTAGAAGCGCATCAGCAGGTTGATCATCGTTGTCTTGCCGCAGCCCGTTTCGCCCACGATCGCCATCACCTTGCCGGGCTCGGCGGTGTAGGAGATGTGGTGGAGGACGGTCGTCTCCTCGTCGTAGCCGAAGGAAACGTCGCGGAATTCGATCCGGCCCCGGCATTGGCCGATGGGCTGCGCGTCCGGGTCGTCCGCCGGCTCCGGGGACAGGCCCAGCAGCGTCAATACGCGCTCCGCCGCGGCCAGCGAGGACTGGATCTCCGCGAGGATGTTCGCGAACTCGTTGATCGGGCCGGAGAACTTGCGCGAATACAGCACGAAGCTCGACACGTCGCCCAGCAGGAGCCGGCCGGACATGTACATCAGCGCGCCGAAGACGCTCACGGCGGCCAGGGACAGGTTGTTGATGAGGTTGACCGTGGGGCCGGTGACGGCGGCGGTGTGGTCCGCGTGCCACGTGGCGTGGACGGCGTTGTCGTTGTGGGTGCGGAAGCGGTCGTTGAACTCGTCCTCCTGATGGTAGGCGCGGATGGTCTTCAGACCCGAAACGGCCTCCTCGGAGTAGCCGTTCATCGCGCCCAGCATGCGGCTGCGCTTGGAGAACAGCGGCCGGACGATCCGCGCGCGCCAGCGGGTGATGGCGATGGAGCAGGGGATCGTCACCGCGAACACCAGCAGCAGCTCCGGCGCGAGGGTGACCATCATGAAGAAGGAGCCCACCACCGTCACCAGCGAGGAGATGATCTGCGTCAGGTCGGTGGAGAGGGTCGCGCCGACGGTGTCCACATCATAGGAAAGGATGGACAGCACGTCGCCGGTCTGATGGGTGTCGAAAAAGGAGATGGGCAGGGTCGTCAGGTGGTCGAAGAGGTCCTTGCGCATCTTGCTGACCACGTTCCGGGACAGCCGGATCATGATGGCCGACAGCCCCCAGGAGATGAGCGAGGAGGCCGCCGCCACGGCGATCATCAGCAGCACGTAGCGGATCACGACCGGGAAATCCACGCCGCTTTTCAGCTCGATGGCCTTGATTGCCTCGCCCGACAGCTTCGGCGACATCAGCCCCAGCGCGTTGCCCAGAATGGACAGCAGCGCGGCGGCGATGATGATCAGCCGGTACTTCGCCAGATACCGCCACATCTTCAGCAGCACGACGCTGGTCTTTTCCTTCGGCTTTGCAAAGGCAGGCCCGTTGCCTGCGCCTCGTCCGCGGTTCATGCAGCGTCACCTCCCAGCTGAAGCGTGCAGAGCTCCCGGTACATCGGGCAGCTCTCCAGCAGCGTTTCGTGCGTGCCCTGACCGATGATGCGGCCACGATCCATCACGAGGATGAGGTCTGCGGCCATCACGGCAGAGACGCGCTGGGCGACGATCACGGTTGTGGCCTGTCCGTGCCGCTGGCGCAGGGCATGGCGCAGCTCGCGGTCGGTGCGGAAGTCCAGCGCCGAGGAGCAGTCGTCCAGCAGCAGGATGCGCGGATCGCCAGCCAGCGCGCGGCTGATGAGCACGCGCTGCTGCTGTCCGCCGGAGAGGTTGCGGCCGCGGACGTTCAGCTCGTGGTCCAAGCCGTCCTCCTTGAGATGGATGAAGGAGGCCTGCGCGGTCTCGATGGCGCTGCAGATGGCGTCATCGCTGATCTCGCGGCCGAAGCGGATGTTCTCGCGGATCGTGTCCGCCATCAGGAAGTCGTACTGAAACACCACGCCCAGCCGGTCATGCAGCTCCTCCGGCGTGAGGCTGCGGATGGGGCGGCCGCCGATGCGGATCTCGCCCCTGTCCGCGTCGTACTGCCGCATCAGCAGGGACAGCAGGGTCGATTTGCCCGAGCCCGTGGGGCCGATGACGCCCAGCGTCTGGCCCCGGCGGACGCGGAAGTCCAGATCGGTCACGTTGTCGTAATTCTTGTTGTAGGAGAAGCTCACATGGTCAAAGACGATGTGCTCCTCCTCTTGGGCAGCGTCCGCCTCCTCGATCATGAGGTCGGCGGGCATCAGCAGCACTTCCTCCAGGCGCTTGGCGCTGGCGGAGCCCTTCGAATACATGACGAAGATGCGCGTGACCATCAGCAGCGCATTGAGGATGATCGTCACGAAGGACAGGAAGGAGATGATGGTGCCGGGGCCGATCATGCCGGCGGAGACGCGCCATGCGCCCACCAGCACGACCATCGCCAGCGCGGCGTTGAGGATAAAGGAGGTGATGGGGCTGACGACCGCCATGGTCAGGTCGGCCTTGCGCTGCCGGGCGGCCAGATCGGCATTGACCTCGCCGAAGGCGTCCTGCTCCCACTTTGTGCGGGACAGCGCGCGGATGACCCTCGCGCCGGACATGTTCTCCTGCACCTTGCGCACCAGATGGTCCTGCCCCTCCTGCACGAGGGTGAACAGCGGCACGCCCTTGCGGGAGGACCACCAGACCGTCACCGCCAGCAGCGGCAGCGTCGCCACCAGCACCAGCGTCAGCACCGGCTCGGTCAGGGCGGAAACGATGATGCCGCCGACCAGCAGCATCGGCGCGCGCACGCCCAGGCGCTGCATCCGGTCGATCATGTTATGCACGTTGTAGGTATCCGTCGTCAGGCGGGACACGAGGGATGCGTCGGTGAGGCGGTCCTGCTGGGCGGCGGACAGCTGGGAGATGCGGCGGAACAGGTCCGTGCGCAGCCGGCGCGTCACCTCGCGGGAGATGTTGGTGGACATGCGGTTTGCCGCGCAGTTGCCCAGCCACGCCAAAAAAGCGCACAGGACCATCACCGCGCCCGTGCGCCAGATGCCGCCCAGGTCATGCCCGGCGGCATAGGTGTCGATGATGACCTTCAGCAGCGCCGGCAGGAACAGCTCCACCACCGTGCCGCTGATCTTGATCAGCATCTGGATGCTGATCCGGCCGATGAAGGGCTTCAAATAGTGTCCAACGGTTCGCAAGCGCTGCTTCCTCCTTTGACATAGGCGGCGGCGCGGTCAGCGATGCGCAGCATCAGCCGGGACAGCTCCGCCTTTTCTCCGTCCGTGAAATCCTGCGTGAGGTACTCGTTCCATTCGCCGTAGCAGGAGAAGATTCGTCCCATCACGGCATACGTCTTCTCCGTCGGATAGACCAGCAGGCTCCGCCGGTCGCAGGGCGATGCTTCGCGGCGGACATATCCGTTTTCCTCCAGGGAGCACAGCTGACGGGTCACGGAGGACTTGTTCACGCTCAGCTCCTGGGCGAGCTCCTCCTGCGTGATGCCCGGTCGGCGGCACAGCGCGGTCAGGTAGGGCGTCTGGCAGCCGGCCAGTCCGGTATCCGCCAGCTCCTTTTCGCGGAAGCGCATGGCACAGCGGTAGGTGATGGAGATCTGCTGCATGAAGGGATGCATATCGTCACTGTCCTTTCGGGGTACAGGGGGGATCGGTCGGCACATGTGCAGGCCCGGCACAGTCACATGCTGTTGTTGCACATGCAACCATTGTAACGCAAAAAAGCCGCTCCTGTCAACATCCGGACAGAAGCGGAGAAAAACGTGCAACCAGCGGTGTTCCGGGCGCTGCAGGGGCGCTTGCGAGGGCTCACAGGAAGCTGGTCTGCACCGGCATCCGCGCAAGCATCTCCCGGTTGATGTCCCCAAAGCGCCACAGGAGTCCCTGTCTGCTGCATTCGTCCCGGAATGCGGCGTAGAGTCTGTCCGGATCGCGGGCAGGGATCTCGTAGGCGTTGCCGTACTCGCGCAGGTAATATTCCCGCACGCCGGGGAACAGCCGCTGCAGCGCGTCGAAGTAGTACTCCCGGTTGCCAGTGCGTAGCGTCATCCCAAAGAAGCAGACCACGAACCGGCCGCCTGCCTCGGCGGTTTGCTGCACGATGCGGCGGATGTTCTCCTCCGTGTCGGTGATGCAGGGGAGCACCGGGTTGAGCCAGACCCCGGCGAACACGCCCGCCTCCGACAGGGTGCGCAGCGCCGCGAAGCGCTCAGAGGACGGCGATACGTGCGGCTCGATCTTCCGGCACAGCTCGTCATCCGCGCAGGTGACGGTCAGCCGGGCGCACACGGGCGCGCGCCGGGAGATCTCCCGCAGCAGCTGCGCATCCCGCGCACACAGGGCGGATTTGGTCGTGAACGCAGCGCCGAAGCCGTGCCGCAGCATCAGCCGCAGCGCGCCCTGCGTCAGCCGCAGCTCCTCCTCCAGCGGGTTGTACGGGTCGCTCATCGCGCCCATGGTGATCACGCCGGTCGTCCTTTTGCCGGCCAGCTCCCGCTCCAGCAGTGTCAGCGCCTCCGCCTTGGGACGGACGGTGGAAAAGTTTTCGATCCGGTAGCACAAGGAGCGGGAGTCGCAGTAGATGCACCCGTGGGAGCAGCCCCGGTACAGGTTCATGTTCCAGTCTGCGTGGTAAAAATCGTCCATGCCGGCCCGCACGGGGGTCAGCAGGTGCCGGGCCTGAATCGTCTCCATGTGCATCGCCTCCCTGCGGCCATTATATCACAGGGAGGAGCCATTCACAAGGCGAACACGAAAAAATGTTCGCTTGTACGGAGGAAAGAAGTTGGGGCTTGATTATTCACTGTCCGGTGGCGTATAATACCAGTGAACCCGATCAAACCATTGCAAAGCAGGAGAAGATAGCATATGACGAAACAGCCTCATATCCGCGATTATCAGGGCAAGCGCATCCATATGATCGGCGTCGGCGGCTCCAGCATGAGCGGTCTGGCGCAGATGCTGATCTCGAAGGGGTATCAGGTGTCCGGCTCCGACCGCACGGAGGGCTACCTGATCGGCGACGTCCGCGCGGCGGGCGCGCAGGTGTTCATCGGCCACGCGGCGCAGCAGGTGCACGGCGCGGACCTGGTGGTGTATACCGGCGCGGCGGCCTCCGACAACCCGGAGCGCGTCGAGGCGGACCGTCTGGGCATCCCCAGCATTGAGCGCAGCGTCCTGCTGGGTCAGCTGATGGAGGGCTATCCCGAGGCGGTCGGCATCTGCGGCGCTCACGGCAAGACCAGCACCACCTCCATGCTCTCGCAGATGCTGGTGGAGTGCGGGCTGGACCCCTCCGTGCACATCGGCGGCAAGCTGGACGCCATCGGCGGCTCCACGCGCATCGGCCAGGGCCGCGCGTTCCTCGCCGAGGCCTGCGAATTCCGCCGCAGCTTCCTGGAAATGCGCCCGACGGTCGCCGTCGTCCTCAACATCGACGCGGATCATCTGGACTGCTACAAGGACATCGACGAGATCGAAGCGACTTTCGGCCAGTTCATGCACCTGCTGCCGGACAGCGGCGTGTGCATCGGCAAGGGCACGGACGAGCGCGTGATGCGGCAGATGCGGACGCTCAAGTGCCGCACGCTGACCTTCGGCATGACGGAGGATTGCGATTTCCACCCCGCCAATCTGCAGGAGGACGACCGCGGCTATGCCTCCTATGACCTCGTCGCGGAAGGGAAGACGGCGGCGCATGTCAAAATGGCGGTGCCCGGCGACTTCAATGTGGAAAACGGCCTGGCGGCGCTGTGCACGGCGTATGTGCTGGGCGCGGACCTTCAGCAGGCGGCACAGAGCCTCGGGCGCTTTACCGGCGCGCACCGCCGGTTCGAGAAGACGGGCGAGATCAACGGCGGCGCGGAGCTCTTTCATGATTACAGCCACAACCCGGCCGAGATGCGCAACGCCGTCTCCGTGGCCCGCAAGCGCTGCAAGGGCACGCTCTATGCGGTCATGCAGCCCCACACCTTCAGCCGCGTGCGGACCCTCTTTGACGAGTACCTCACCTGCACCGAGGCTGCCGACGTGACCGTCGTCACCGATATCTGCGCCGCCCGCGAGAAGGACCCCGGCGACCTGAACAGCGGCATGCTGGTCGACGGCATGCTGGCCCACGGCGTGAGCGCCGTCTGGACGCCCTCCTTCGACGATACGGAGGCCTATCTCCGCGCCCACCTGAAGCCGGGCGATCTGGCGATCACCATGGGCTGCGGCGACGTGAACATGCTTAATGAGCAGATCCACCGCCACGACGCGGAGCAGGACGGCTGACCTGCGCCGGGCAACGGCTCCTGAAAACATAAACAAAGCGCACTTGCTGACCGCCTTCGGGTGGTGCGGAAGTGCGCTTTTTGATGTGCCCGTTTGATATGTGTGCGTCAGTACCTACTGCCGTACAGGCGCTTTGCTTCATCAGTATATTGCTTCACGAGCGCGGTCTTGGCCTGCGTGTAGCCGTCCCGGTCGTGCTCGTAGATTTTCCACAGCCGCAGCTTCAACGCTTCGTATTCCTTTGCCGCTGCGGGACGCTCATTCAGGTAATCCCGGAAATACAGCTCGTTGTTGTCGCCCGAATACCGCAGATGCAGATGAAATACCCGCTCGGCGAAGCCATCCTCGGTATAGCCCTTGTTGAAGGAGATGCTGTCTTCCTGCTGCGACATGCAGAGGTACCCGCAGGGCAGGATGGCTTCTTTCCAGACTGTCAGGTCGCTGCCTTCCGGCGCTTCCACGAGGATGTCGATGATGGGCTTTGCCCAGATGGCGGGGATCGCGGTACTGCCGATGTGGCTGATCCTTGCGGCGTGCGGAAGAGCCTCCTTCAGCATGTGCTCCTCTCCGGCATACCATGCCTTCCAGCAGGGCTGATGCGCCGTCAGGAAGATCGGGAACAGCTGCCAAAGCTCCTCCAGCGTCATTTCGGACAGTTTCTTTTTCATCGTCGATGCCTCCTGCTGATGTCTGCTGCATCCATTCTACCACGGCGCAGAAGATCCGGCAAGTGCCGCCCGAGCGGGGAATCCCGGCGGGGTCTATTCCTGTGCCGCGCCGCGTATCCTCCACGGGGAGGGGATCCGCAATGCAGAAACGGGCGCTGCCGTGGGAGCTTCTGGGGGCGGTGGTCGGCGCCGGGCTGGCGTCGGGACGGGAGGTCGCGGCGTTTTTCGGGCGGTATGGCTGGCTGGGCTTTGCGGGCGTGGGAGCGGCGGCCGGGATGCTGCTGCTTCTGGGAAGCGCCCGGATGCCCTGCGCATGGGCGGGCCGATGGCCGGAGCGGCTTTGGCGGGTGGTGCTGGCCCTGCTGCTGATCGCCACGGGCGGCGCGATGCTCGCTGCCTCCGGGGAGGTCGCGGCGCTGGCGCTTCCGCTGCACGGCGCGCGGTGGCTGGGCATGGGCGCGACGGTGCTGCTGGCGTGCCTGCTGGCGCGGCGGACGGTCAGCGGGCTGATGCGGGTGAGTCAGGCGATGCTGGCGCTGCTTGCGGGCCTGCTCCTGCTGGGGCTGACCCTGCCGCCGATGCGTGCGGCTGCCCTGACGGAAGCGTCCCTTCCTGCGGCGCTCCTGAAGGGTGCAGCCTACGGCGGGTTCAACGCGGCGCTGATGTTCCCGGTGATGGCGGATGAGCGCAGCCTTGGCGAGGAGGAGCGCAGGCGCGCCCTGGGGACCGCCTGCTGCATGGCAGCGGCGCTCCTTGCAGCGGGGAATGCGCTGCTGCTGCGGCATCCGGCGCTGGTGGGGGAGGCGCTGCCCTTCGTCCGCATGACGGCGGCGATGGGACCGGCCGGCTACCTCCTGAGCGCAGCGTCCCTGTATTTCTCGATCCTGACCACGCTGACCGTCTGCATCCGCTCCTCCGGGGGCAGAGCATGGCCGCTTGTGGGGATCGTGCTGACGGCGCTGCTGGGCTTTTCCGGCGTGGTGGATGCGGTGTACCCGCTCCTTGGCGGCGTATGCGCAGCCATGCTCGCCCTCATGCACCTTCAGCAGAAAATTACTCAAGCGTGCAAACAAAAAACCTGACACGGGATAATGAAAAACTGTTTACAAGCATTTGGAAAGGTGATAAGATGGTTTTTGCTGCGCTTTGCAGCACGAATCACGATGAACGGAGGAAACGAAAATGAATCAGGAAGGCAGGAAGCGTCATATCCTGCGGAAGGTGCTGATCGCGGCCGCGGCGGTGCTGGTGCTGCTGTGCGCGGTGATCGGAGGCACGTGGTACCATGAGATCGCCACGGCGCTGTCTCTGCGGCAGATCATCGCCCGCGACGATGCGCACCTGGACGGCTCGGTCTACCGGATGGATGTGTCCGGCGGCAATTATTTCGATGAATTCCTGGCGCAGGGAGGCGCGAAAAACGACGGCGAGCTGATCGACTTTATCACCGGCAAGCTCACCAAGGGCCTGATCGACATGGGCCTGACCAGCCCGGAGATCGGCTGCGCGGGCTTCACGGCGGTCACGCCCGACGGTGACTGGCTCTTCGGCAGGAATTATGACTTCACCAAGACGAACACCGTCATCGTCCGCACGAACCCCGGCAACGGCCGTCATGCGTCCGTTTCCACGGTCGATCTGCAGTTTCTGGGCATTGACGAAAACAGCGACGTGGAGGGCCTGATGAGCGTGGTCAAGTGCCTTGCGGCCCCCTATGCGCCGCTGGACGGCGTGAACGACGCGGGCGTGGCCTGCGGCATCTTCATGTCCTATCAGGGCGGCGATCCCGTGACCGCCACGGATCAGCAGACGGACAAGCCGGACCTGACCTCCACGACGATGCTGCGCCTGGTCCTGGACTATGCGGACAGCACGGAGGAGGCGGTCGAGCTGATCCGGCAGTATGACCTGCATGACTCCGCCAAAACGTCCTTCCACTACATGATCGCCGACAGCACGGGCCGCAGCGCGATCCTGGAGTGGGTGCCCGCCGCCGGCGTGACCGACGCGCAGGACACCGACGGCGCCGCCCGCGAGCTAAACGTGATCTGGAACGACGCGGACCCGCTTTCCGGCGCGACCGACTGGCAGTACATCACCAATTTCATGATCACCCCCGGCTATTATGCCGACGGCGACAAGCAGCCCGGCATTGACCGCTATCAGCACATCGGCGCGGCCCTTGCGCAGGCAAACGGCGTGCTGGCCGATGCGCAGGCGGCCATGGACGTGCTGTCGCAGGTCGGACGCCGCACCTGGAACAACGACGACGGCAACGGCTGCACGGTGCACAGCGCCGTCTACAACCTTACCGACCGGACGATGCTGTGGGTGGCGAACGAGCACTACGGCGAGGTGAACCACACGGTGGAGATGTCCCTGAAATAAGGAAACGTCCCGGAACGCTGGACGAACCAGTGCATTCCGGGACGTTTTGTCTGCCTTACAGGCCGAGCATGGCGGCGCCGATGATGCCGGCGTCCGGACCGAGCTTGGCGATCTCGATGCGGGCATAGGGGAGCGTCTTGTACATGACGAGCCTGGCGACCTCGGCACGCACGGCGTCCAGCAGGAAATCGCCCGCCTTGGACACGCCGCCGCCCAGCGCGATCACTTCCGGATCGAGGAAGTGGATGATGTTGACGATGGTGGTCGCCAGCGCCTTCACGTAGTCGCCGAACAGGCGCAGCGCCAGCTCGTCGCCCTCCTTCGCGGCGTCGAAGACGATCTTGGCGTTGATCTTCATCGGGTCGCCCTCGGCCTTGGTCATGATGGCGCTGTCCTGATACTGCATGACGGCAGCGCGCGCGGCGAGGATGATGGCCGTGGCGGAGCAGTAGCGCTCCAGGCAGCCCTTGTTGCCGCAGTTGCAGTCCTTGCCGTCCAGCTCAATGACCATGTGGCCGATCTCGCTGCCCACGCCGTGGAAGCCGCTCCAGACCTTGCCGCCCAGCACGATGCCGCCGCCAACGCCCGTGCCCAGCGTGAGGAACACGCTGGAGTGGCTGCCGGCGCTCACGCCTGCGACGGATTCCGCCAGACCCGCGACGGTCGCGTCATTGTCCATGAAAACGGGCTTGTCGATGTGCTTGCGCATCTCGCCGGCAAAATCCACGTCCTTCCAGCCGAGGTTGGGGCAGAAGGCGATGTGGCCCGTGCGGGGATCGACCACGCCGGGGATGCCCGCGCCGACGGCCGCCACGTCGTCGATGGAATAGCCGGACTTCGCCAGCGTCACCAGCGCGCAGTCCGCCATGGCCTTGATCTGCTCGGAGAAGGGGATGTCCGTGCGGGTCACGATGCCGCCCTTGAGGAGGATCTGCCCCTCCTTGCTGACGATGCCGACCTGTACGCCGGTGCCGCCCACGTCAAAACCGATGTATACCATATTGATAGACCTCCTTCACAACAGGTGGTTGAAATCGTTACCGGGATATCATTCGCCGCAGGTTGTATGTTTTCCTGCTTTTGCCGCGGACATGAATGCGGACAGGGCGCCCGCACTTTTCCGTGCTTACTCCTGCTGCTGGCCGGCGCGCTTCATGATCATTTCCTGCATGCGGCGGTCCAGCTCCTTCGCCGCGGAATAGCCCATGCGGCGGAGGCTGAGGTTCCTGGCGGCGACCTCGATGATGATGGCGAGGTTGCGGCCGGGGCGGACGGGCAGGGTCTGGCTGGGGACCTTCACGCCGAGGATGGTCGTGTATTCCTCGTGCAGGCCCAGGCGGTCATAGGCCTTGCCGGAGACCCACTGCTCCATGTTCATCACCAGGTCGATGGAGCGGCTCTGCGCCACGGCGGAAACGCCGTACATCGTTCGGATGTCGATGATGCCGATGCCGCGGATCTCCATGAAGTGGCGCACCATCTCCGGGCATTCGCCCACGAGGCGGTTGTCCGACACCTTGCAGATGTCCACCACGTCGTCCGCGACGAGCTGATGGCCTCTGCGGACCAGCTCCAGCGCCGCTTCGCTTTTGCCCACGCCGCTCTCGCCCGTCAGCAGCACGCCGATGCCGTCCACCGACACCAGCACGCCGTGGCGCGTCACCCGGGGCGCAAGGCACCGGTTCAGGTAGGTGATCGCCGCGAAGGTGAACTTCGTGGTCAGCATATCCGTCTGGTACACGGCGATGTCGCGGGCGGCGGCGGCCTCCAGCAGCTCGTCCGGGGCGCGCATGCCGCGGCAGATGATCACGCAGGGGATATCGAAGGAGAAATACTTCGCCAGCATATCCCGGCGCTTTCTCGCGGACAGGTTCTCCAGATAGGTCATTTCCACCTTGCCGATGACCTGCGGGCGTTCAAAGGCAAAGTACTCATAAAAGCCGCAGAACTGCATGCCGGGACGGTTGAGGTCGGCGGTGCGGATGTCCCACTCGCTCCGGGTGGAGGGGGAGAGCTCCGTCAGCTGCAGCGCTTTGGCGAAATCGGCGGCCTGGATCATGCGGACACCTCCGGATCATGTTGCAGAATATGTTCGTCGATATAGCGGGCCACGCCGTCCTCGTCGTTGGCGCGGCATACGGGGAACCCCATCGCCTTCACGTCCTCGCGGGCGTTGGCCACGCACACGCCGGTGCCGGCCGCCTGCAGCATGGACACGTCGTTCAGGCTGTCGCCGAAGGCAAGCAGCTCGTCCATGGAGAAGCCGAAATGCCCCGCGCACCAGGAAAGGGCGTTGGCCTTGGTGGCGCGGATGGGGTTGCATTCCAGGAAATAAGGCTTGGAGCAGGTGAGGGAAGCGCGGCCCTGGAAGAGCGCCGAGGCCTCCTTCAGGAGCGCCGCGACCCGTTCCGGCTCGTCCATCATCAGCAGCTTGGTGACCGGCGCCTTGATGAAGGCTGTCAGGTCGCCCACGCATTCGCCCTCCAGGGAGGACAGCCGTGCGTAGGAAGCCGCCCACTCATTTTCGACCGTGTAGAAGAATCGGTCCGGTGCGTAGGTCTGGCAGTACACGCCGCGCTCGGCGGCAAAGGCCGCGACCTCATGCGCCAGCGAAACGGGCAGCAGCTCCTGCATCATGAGCGTCCTGTCGGGTGACCAGACCTCCGAGCCGTTGCAGGAGGCGAGGCAGCTGGCGATGCTCAGGATGGGCGGAACGGCCTTCATCATGCTGCCGATGGTGCGCCCGGAGGCCGGGATGATGCGGATTCCGCGTGCGGCGGCGCGCCCCAGCACGTCCACCGTATACGGGGAGATCGTCCCGTCGGAGCGCAGAAGCGTATCGTCCAGGTCGAAGGCGATGGCACGGATGCTCATAGATTCCTCCCGGTTCAAAGAATGGAACATATGCCATTATAGCAGAGATTCGTCGGAATGGCTACCGGAAAATCAAAATTTGAGCATAAGAAAGCAAATATTCGTCAGAGAAAAGGAAGGATTTCTGCCGACCGCAATGGAATTTATCAAGAAGACAAATATGCCCGGAAAATCCGGAAGGAGTGTATGTTCATATGATGGATCGCAATGAAGCACGCCGTCTGGCTCATGAGCTGGTGTCGAAGATGACGCTGGAGGAGAAGGCCTCCCAGCTGCGCTATGACTCTCCTGCCATCCCGCGCCTCGGCATTCCCGCGTACAACTGGTGGAATGAAGCGCTGCACGGCGTTGCCCGCGCCGGTACGGCAACGGTGTTCCCCCAGGCCATCGGTCTGGCGGCCATGTTCGACGAGGACATGCAGGAGGAGGTTGCCTCCGTCATCAGCCACGAGGCCCGCGCCAAGTACAACGCCCAGGCTGCCCACGGCGACCGCGATATCTACAAGGGCCTGTCCATGTGGAGCCCCAACATCAACATCTTCCGTGACCCCCGCTGGGGCCGCGGCCATGAGACCTACGGCGAGGACCCCTACCTGACCACCCGCCTGGGCGTTCGGTTCATCAAG
>SVGU01000041.1 GCA_015056155.1 Clostridiales bacterium | reverse complement strand
CAGACGCTCTCTGCGCTGGATGCTGCATGGAATGCAGAATTCGGCGTGCCGGAGGAGGCCTATGCGCCCTGCTGCGGCTTCCTGGAGATTGACGAGAACGGCACGCAATACTGGGATAACTGCGAAGTGCACGCGAATATCTACATGCATGCCGCTGATGAGCTGCCCGAGGATGCCAGTGAAGCAGAGAGGGCCAATGCCTACGCCGTTGCATGGCAAAGGGAGCTGGAGCGCCTGTACCAGCTGTGGCTGGAGAACTGCACCCCTGAGGATCAGCCGATGGTCATCAACCACAAGACCATGTTCCTGGGTTATCTGAACAGCCAGCAGTTCCTGTGGAACACGCAGTATGGCGAGGGCTCCCTGAATGCGCTGGACAGGGTCAATGAGATGCTGATGTATCAGTGCTTCACGCTCTGCTCTGTGGTATATGAGCTGACGCTGGTTGAGTAATCGGAAAGAGGAAAAGCGTATGAAGTCTATCCCCTTCGCCGCACTGGCGCTGGCTTTGCTGCTCTGCACCGCTGCGCTGCTTCCGGCGCAGGCTATCTATTGCAGCTATTTCAACAAGCATGGCAATCACAACTGGAAGGATGAGTTTGTTCAAACTTCGCCCACCTGCACCACAAATGGCGTCATGTACATCGAGTGCATGGAATGCGGCGAGCCCGGTATCCGTGTGATGGACAAGCTGGCGCATATCTACGGCGACTGGCGTGTGAAACGCAAGCCCACCGACTGTGAGCTGGGCCTGCGCGGCCGCACCTGCCAGGTCTGCGGCTATGAGCAGATTGAGGAGGTCTGGCCGGCCGGTACCGTCCGCAAGGGAACACAGGACACCAATGCGATCCGCAGCCTGCAGGAGCTGCTGGTGCGGGGCGGCTATCTGACCGCTGTCAACGGCGTGTATGATGAGAAAACCGAGAATGCCGTCCGTGCGGTGCAGCGCGAGGCAGGCTTCAATGTCAATGGCATCGCCTGGCCGCAGACGATCGAGTATCTTCAAGGCAAGGTGGGAACGTCTGCCGGCGCGGAGCCTGAGGCGACACCTGTTGCCACTCCCGTGCCACAGGCAACGCAGGCGCCGGCAGCGCCTGATGCAGGTTATGCCATCCCCGACGGTGCCCAGCAGGCGCACTGCATCTATGTGGAGGTTGATGCGGGCGTGATGGCCGTGGTATACTGCCCGACTCATCAGATGCTGCTTGACAACTGCGAAATGATGCTCTCCTTTGCGCAGACTGATGCGCTGAAGACCGAAGCCCTGCGCATGTACCGCATGATGTGGGAAAGCGAGCTGGCGATACAGTATCAGAACTGGGCTGCGCAGGCTGCCGCGGAGGAGGACAAGGGCATGGTAATGAGCCATCAGGCCATGTTCACCAGCTATCTGAGCATGCAGGAGAGCACATGGAAGCGCATGTACGGCGCGGACAACGTCCGAGTACAGGAGCAGGTCATTGCGGCATTGATGCAGCAGTGCGCCGATGTGTGCATGATGAGCGCTCCGCTCGAATGACAGGAATCATCGTGAATTACAAAGGAGGATTGATTCATGGCAACCATCGCCTACAAATGCCCCAACTGCGCCTCGCCTCTGGTATATGAAGGCGAGAAGATGAAATGCCCCGCCTGCGCGAGCGAGTTTGAGGTGGAGGAGATCGAAGCCCGGTATGCGTCCCAAACAAACGCCGATGCCGATTTTGATCTGCCCACGCAAGGCTACGCCGCCGCTGACGTCGCGCAGCTGCAGGCCTACAACTGCAAGACCTGCGGCGCAGAGCTGATCACCGAAAGCACCACCACGGCCACCGAGTGTCCCTACTGCGGCAGCCCGACCATCCTGCCGGACCGCATCGACGGCGGCATCCGCCCGGAGCTGGTCGTGCCCTTCGTTATCACCAAGGAGCAGGCTCAGGAGATGTTCTACGGCTACTTCAAGGGCAAGGCGCTGCTGCCCAACATCTTCAAAGAGAACAACCAGATCGCCGAGATGCGCAAGCTCTTCGTGCCCTACTGGCTGTTCGACTGCGAGGCCAACGGCAGCGTGACCTACGACGCGGAGAAGGAATCCAGCTACACCGAGGGCGATGAGGAGGTCACCGAGGTGGAGCACTACATCGTCCGCCGCGGAGGCAGCATGAGCTTCGAGAACATCCCGGTGGATGGCAGCGTTAAGATGGATGACAAGATCACCGAATCGCTGGAGCCCTATGACCTCACGAAGGCCGTCGCCTTCACGCCTGCGGTGCTTTCCGGCGCGATGGCAGACCATGCCGACGTGGACGCCGACGCCTGCGAAGCCCGCGCCGTCAACCGTGCCACCGGCAGCTTCAAGTCCGCGCTGGAGGACACCATCGACGGCTATACCAGCCTGTCTGAGAAAAGCAGCAGCGTCCATGTGGCGGGCAGCAAGGTCACGCCGGTACTGCTGCCCGTGTGGCTGATCACCACGGTGAAGGACGGAAAGACCTACACCTTCGCCATCAATGGCCAGACCGGCAGGCTCACCTGCAATGTGCCCACGGCCAAGGGCAAGGCCTTCCTGTGGGGCGCCGTCTCCTTCGCCGGCGTCCTGGGGCTGACCGCGCTGATCCTGCACCTGACCAAGGCGCTGGGGAGCGGCACACTGCTCATGGCCGCCATTTTCGCGCTGTTTGTGACCATCGGCATCGTGGGCACGATGATCGGCAAGCTCAAACAGGCCACGGCGCAAAGCGGCGCCTCCGGCTACGCCTGCGAGGGCGGTCTGAACCTGACGATGGAATCGGACAGCTACCAGTACACCAAGAAGGATCGCAAGAAGATCGAAGAAAAGAACTGAAGCTGCATCAACTATCGAAAAAGGAGGCGGGTATATGAAGCGCCTTGCTGCACTGTTTTTGCTGCTGTGTATGGTGTTGGCGGTCCTCCCGGCGTTTGCTGATGACGAGTACATTGGCCGCATGGAGGTCGTGAACTGTAACGATTGGGTGTCCCTGCGGCAAAGGCCCAGCACCTCCGCCAAGCGGCTGGTGAAGGTCTCCCTGGGCGCCATCGTGGACAACTGCCGGCAGATCGACGATGAGTGGATCTACGCGGAGTACGACGGATACAGCGGCTACATCCTGGCGAAGTACCTTGAGCCCAGCGAGGGAAGGCTCACCTTCAGCGCCATGATGATCACCATCCTCGATGGCGCGCCCTTCTATGCCACGATCGACAGCACGGAGCCGATCGACTGCATTCCGGCAAACACCATCGTCCGCAACTGTCACATCATGGACAATGGCAGGGTCTATGTGGAATGGGGCAGCCGATGCGGCTTCATCGCTCTGCTGCATGCGGAGGTTTACAGCGAAATGCTGCACTTCCCGCTGCAGATCACGCTGCACACCAATCCCGGCGACGAAGCCTTCGAGGCGCCGCTTCCCGATCTCAAGATCGCCTATCTGAGCGATTTCCCCATCAAGGAATACGAATACAAGGTATATGAGTACATCGACTACATGGAGGCAGACGATCCGGAGCTCCCCAAGGTTGAATTTGTCCTGTACTCAGATACCACGATCAGCCATGTGCATCTGTTCAGTGTATCGATGACTTCCTGGGATGACGAAACCGGCGATGAGGTATATGAAGCGATCCTGGAAGACATTCAGTATCAGCTGGATCCGGAGCACCCGCTGTCCGTCGGCGCTGTGATATGGGGCGATATGCCCAATCTGGCGGTAGGGTATGCGGACGCCAATGGTGTGTATCATTTCGCATTCATTGAGATCAGCGGTGAGGACGGCAGCCTGATCCTGCGTGAATTCTGATCGCAGAAAGGCACGGAAAAACCAGATAAACAGAGCAGCTCCGCAGGCAGTTACACCTTGCGGAGCTGTTTGTGTTTTCAATTGTTCGGGGAGGATGTTGCAGTGGATCTCGCGGTGGGAATATGCTCCCTGCCCAAAGAATTCGTGATCCGGCCCCCTCATTCACTGGCATCCGTGCGAGGCCGGGGATAACATCTCAGTTGAACTGCTCCCTGTTTGCCAGCACATAGCGGTAATTCAGCTCGTTCAGGTTGTCCTCGTATGCGAAGAAGGCGTTGTCGCACTCCTCCAGGCGCTCGTCGAGGCCGTCGTCTTCCAGTTGATCCAGCAGCGCGATCCGTTCTTCCCGGTCGGCGGGGATGGCGCAGCCGAAGGCGTCGATCGCCTGCTGGCAGATGGCGGCAGTCCTGTCCGCGCCGATCGTCCGGAAGGCGCTCACCAGCTCACCCGACAGATCGCCGCCGGTGTTATAGAAGAACTGCGAGAAGCCGCCGTTGTTGACTTCCATCTCAAGCGTCTGTGTGATGTAGAAGACGCGCTCTGCCTCGCGCAGCATGGACAGGTCCTCGCCGTAATGCGTCTTTGCGCCCAGATGCTCCGTCAGCGCGATGACGAAATCGTTTGTATCGGTCAGGCTCCAGATGTGCTCCATGCTCGTGCCTCCTTGTGCGGTGCTTTCCGGGGGAGCCTCTGCGCTCTGCCTGCCGCAGCCGGACAGGGCGAGCATCAGCATAAGCGTCAGCAGCGCCAGGATCGTTTTCCTCATGCAGATCCCTCCCTGAATCATTTGCGTTCATTTTATCACAGAGCTCATGTGTTGGCAAGCCCGGCAGAGATTCCGGCGTTCCTGTATTTTTGTTGTATATCCCGGTCAAATACAGAACCAAAACAACACAAATGCAGGGGAGTGTGTTAAGATGTTGACATATTGAGATAGCAAAGGAGCTCCTATGCTTATGGAAAAGACCTTTTCTCCGGCACACCTGCACGGCACGGCGGCGGCGCCTGCATCCAAATCCGAGGCGCACCGCCGGATGATCTGCGCAGGCCTGACGGCAGGCGAAACCACGCTGACCGGCTTTATGGATTCAGCGGATATGGCGGCGACGCGGCGCTGCCTGCGTGCGCTGGGCGCGTCGATCGAGCGGGAAGGGGAGCGGCTGACGATCCGCGGTCATGCGCGCAAGCCCGCCAGGCTCCCGGTGCTGGATTGCGGCGAAAGCGGCTCTACGCTGCGCTTTTTCGTGCCGATCGCGCTGGCGATGGCGGGCGGCGGTGTGTTCCGGATGCATGGCCGTCTGGGCCAGCGCCCGATGGACGTGTACCGCGATCTGTTTGTGCCGCGCGGCGTCCGGTGGCGCATGGGCGTGGGCTGCGACGGCGCGGCGGAGCTGACGGTGCAGGGGCGGCTGGAGAGCGGCAATTATGTGCTGCCGGGCAATGTGTCCAGCCAGTTTGTGTCCGGGCTGATGTTTGCGCTGCCGCTGCTGAAGGAGGATTCGACGCTGACCGTCGAGCCGCCGGTGGAGAGCGCGGGCTACATCAACATGACGGTCGAGGCGATCACCTCCAGCGGCGTGGTGATGGACCCGATCGGCCCCTTCCGGTGGCGGATCCCCGGCGGACAGGCGTACCACGCGGCGGACGGCCGTCTCAGCGGCGATTATTCGCAGGCGGCGGTGCTCTTGTGTGCGGCTGCGCTGGGGCATGACGTGGAGGTCACGAACCTCTCCGCCGATACCACGCAGGGCGACAGGGCGGTGCTGGCGCATCTGGCGGCGCTGGGCGCAAAGGTGGAGGAGACGGAGGAGCGCATCGCCGTGAAGGCGAGCGGCCTGCACGGTGCGGTGCTGGACATGTCCGACTGCCCGGACATCGCGCCGATCCTGGCCCTGACCTGCCAGCTGGCGGAGGGCGAGAGCCGCCTGACCGGCTGCGGACGGCTGCGCATCAAGGAGTGCGACCGTCTGGCGGCGACGGTGGAGAGCCTCAACCTGCTGGGCGGCAATGCCCGCGCGGAGGGCAACGACATCGTGATTACGGGTGTGAAGCAGCTGCGCGGCGGCGTCAGGCTTCCTGATTACAACGATCACCGCATGGTCATGCTGGCGGCGATCGCCGCGGCCGATGCGGAGCAGCCGGTGACTGTCGCCGGTACCAACGCGCTGAACAAGTCCTGGCCGGAATTCCTGAATGTATACGAGCAGCTTGGAGGGAAGGCTGAATGAGCAGCAGCTTCGGACAGCACCTGCGGCTGTCCATCTTCGGGCAGAGCCACGGTGAAGGCCTTGGCGTGACGATCGACGGATTTCCGGCAGGCATGGCCATCGATACGGAGCGGCTGCTGGCGGAAATGGCCCGCCGAGCCCCCGGACAGAGCGCGCTGACGACCGCCCGGAAGGAGCCGGACGCGCCGGAGTTCCTCTCCGGCGTGCTGAACGGCCGGACGACCGGTCAGCCCATCTGCGCGGTGATCCGCAACACCAACCAGCGCAGCCGCGATTACGGCGACGGGGTCGACCTGGTCCGCCCCGGACATGCGGATTACACCGGGCATGTGCGGTATTTCGGCTTCGAGGACTGGCGGGGCGGCGGCAGCTTCTCCGGTAGGCTGACCGCGCCGGTCGTGCTGGCGGGCGCGCTGTGCAGCCAGTGGCTGGAGAAGCAGGGCGTGCGGATCGCCTGCCATGTGCAGCAGCTGGGGAGCGTCCGGGACAGTTCCTTCATGGACGCCGACCCATGTGCGGACTATTCGCATCTGAAGGCGATGCACCTGCCGGTGCTGACGGCGGGGCTGGATGCGCAGATGGAAGCGGCTGCCATGGAGGCGCGAAACGACGCGGACTCCATCGGCGGTGTACTGGAATGCATGATCACGGGGCTCCCGGCAGGTCTGGGAGCGCCCTTCTTTGACAGCGTGGAGAGCGTTGTCAGCCAGCTGATGTTCTCGGTTCCTGCGGTCAAGGGCATTGAATTCGGCGCGGGCTTTGGCTTTGCGTCCATGCGCGGGAGCGAGGCGAACGACGCCTTCCGCATGCAGGATGGCAAAGTGGTGACAGAAACGAACCATTCCGGCGGCGTCAACGGCGGCATCACCAACGGCATGCCCGTCGTGTTCCGCTGCGTCATCCGCCCCACGCCCTCCATCGGCAAGCCCCAGCAGACCGTGTCCCTGAAATCGGGCACGGAGGAGGAGCTGGTCATTCATGGCCGGCATGACCCGTGCATCCTACCGCGCGCAGTGCCGGTGATCGAGGCGATGGCGGCCATCGCCGTGATGGAACTGTGGAAGGAGCGTGCCGCATGTCTTACGTGATCGCGTACCCCGGAACGGCGGGCAGCTTCTCCCACGGCGCGGCGCAGGCAGCCTTCCCGGACGGGACGTGCGTGGCCTACGCGACCTTCCCGGAGGCGGCGCAGGCGGTCGTCGACGGACAGGCGGATTACGCGTTGCTCCCGGTGGAAAACTCCTTTGCCGGCGCGGTGCTGCCGACCTATTCGCTGCTGGAAAAGCTGCCCCTGCACATCGTGGGGGAGACGATGAAGGCCGTGCGGCATCAGCTGCTGGGCGTCCCCGGCGCGTCGCTATCTGACATCCGGACGATCGCGAGCCATCCGCAGGCCATCGCCCAGTGCGACGAATTCCTGCAGACGCTTCCCGGGGTGCAGATCGTGCCCTCGGGCAACACGGCGATCTCCGCCCGGGAGGTGGCGGAGCAGGGCGACCCGTCTCGGGCAGCCATCGCCAGCGTCGAGGCAGCGAAGGAATACGGCCTGACCGTGCTGGCGGAGAACATCCAGACCTCCGCTACCAACACGACCCGGTTCTTCATACTTTCCCTGAGTCCCATCCCGCTGGCTGCTCCCCGAAAGGCGACCGTCACCTTCACCGTCAACAATGAGGTCGGTGCGCTGGTGCGGGTGCTGTCCTCCTTCGCGGAGAGCGGGCTGAACATGTCGCGCATCGAGAGCCGTCCGATTCCGGACACGCCGTTCCAGTATTTCTTCTCGGCCGATTTCGAGGGCGAGATGGACGCGGCGCACCTGTCCCGGGCGATGGCGGCTGCACGGCCCTACACCTGTGCGCTGCGGCTGCTGGGGGTTTATCCCAGAGCCGAAATGCCGTCCTGATGAATGTGCGGTAACGGTGCGTCCCAAAGCGGGATGCACCGTTCCTGCCTTCGGCGCAGAAATCATCCAAACTTTTTTTGAGAAATTTGAAAAACCCGCTTGACAATCTGGAAGTTCGGAGTTATAATAACAGAGCTGTCAGGGAAATGCGGAAACGCATGGCAGCGATGTGGTCTCGTAGCTCAGCTGGATAGAGTGTTTGACTACGAATCAAAAGGTCGCAGGTTCGAGTCCTGCCGGGATCACTTCTTCACAAGGTTCATGACCTGACCTGCTGCCTCCCTGACGCGATATGGTCTCGTAGCTCAGCTGGATAGAGTGTTTGACTACGAATCAAAAGGTCGCAGGTTCGAGTCCTGCCGGGATCATGCAAGCCTCATCGCACTGCGGTGAGGTTTTTTGTTGCCTCCGGGCGATTTCTTTCGCTTCCGGCAGGAATTGCGGTCGGATATGGCGAATCATGATAGAACGGAACAATACGAAAAGTGAGGGATCCCCATGGAGCAGAAGACCAAGCTCAGCGCTGCGGCGCAGAAGGCGTTGCAGATCACTTCTCTGAGGAATGAGGCGTCCGATACGGTGCGCCACAGCTGGCTGGATATTATCGGTATGAATTGCGTGGCCGTTCTGGGCCCGATCCTGATCCCGGTCATCTGTGCGGTGCTGGATGTTATGATGCAGCTGCCGGCCGATCTGGAGACTGGCATGGTTTTCGCGGTGTGCCTGGTGGTTGGGATGGTGCTGCAGTCCTTTGTCGTGCTTGGCCTTACTGATGCGCTGCGCAAGATGGCGGCGGGTAAGGACATCCATTTCAGGGCGGTCGGCGATCAGGCTGGCTCCGCCGGACGTGCGCTGATGTTCCTCGTGCTGGGGCTGATCCTGCTGGCCGCGTCCGTTGTGCCGGGCGGCGCCATCGTCCTCGCCGGTCTCTCCCTCCAGGGGACGTGGAAGATCGTCGTGGCCGTCCTTGGCGGCGTGATCGCGGCGGCGGCACTGGCCGTGGTGATGCTCAGCACCTGCCTTGCGCCGTTCTGCATGGCGAAAGATGAGGAGTGCGGCGCTGCGGTGGCGCTGATGAGAAGCGCGCGGCTGATGAAGGGCCAGAAGCGTCAGCTGGTGTGGGCGCTGCTGCCGTCCCTGCTGCTGCAGATCGGTCTGGCGGCGGCGATGGCGCTGCTGCTGTGGCCGCTGAACGTCAAGCGCGATTTCCTGACCGACACGCTGATGTACGCGGGCGGTGTGGCCTTCGTGATCGCCACGGGGTATATTTTCATGAGGCTGCAGGCGATGCTGGCCTGCCTCTTCAACAGCCTCGACCAGGAATAAGTTCAGGCGGCGGGTGGATGCCCGCCGTTTTTTCTGTCTCCGGGAAGGTTTGACTTGACCGATCGCTTGTGCTATAATGAGAATAATGGCAAATTATCGACCGGAATGACGGAATCCGTATGTCCATGGTAGGTTCCGGGAGAGCGTGAAGGGATATGTTACAATGAGAATAGCGATTCTGGGGGCAGGTGCGATCGCCCGGACGATGTGTGCAACGATCCGCGGCATGGCGGCGCAGGGGAGGCCGGTGGAGCTGCACGCGGTGGCCTCCCGCGACCTGGAGAGGGCGCAGGCCTTCGCGGCGCAGGAGGATGTGCACCGGGCGTACGGCTCCTATGAGGCGATGCTCTGCGACCCGGCGGTCGATCTGGTTTATATCGCCACGCCCCATTCGCACCACGCGGAGCAGATGAAGATGTGCATCCTGCACGGCAAGGCAGTCCTGTGCGAGAAGATGTTCACGCCGAATTTCGCGCAGGCGAAGGAGGTGCTTGACCTCGCCCGGGAGAAGAAGGTGTATGTCGCGGACGCGCTCTGGCCCCGCTACATGCCCTCCCGGCAGATCATCAACGACCTCCTGGCGGACGACGTGATTGGTCAGCCGTCCATGCTGTACTCCAATCTGTGCTACTCCATCGAGCACAAGCCGCGCATCACCGACCCTGCGCTGGCGGGCGGCGCGCTGCTGGACGTGGGCATCTATCCGCTGAATTTCGCGTCCATGGTCTTCGGCGACGACATCGTGCGCATCAACAGCACGGTGGAGCTGATGGACAACGGCCTGGACCGCACGGAGACGGTGACGATCAAGTACCGCGACGGCAAGATGTCGCAGCTGATGGCCTCGACGGCGTTCAATTCCGACCGGCGCTGTGTCGTGTACGGCACGAAGGGCTTCATGATCGTGGACAACGTGAACAACCCGAACCGCATCGAGATCTACGACCGGGATGAGCGCAGGATCCCCAAAAGGATCGTCGGCGTGCCGCCGCAGATCACCGGGTACGAATACGAGGTGGACGCCTGCCTGCGCGACCTGGACGAGGGCAACCTGGAACCAAGGGAAATGCCCCACGAGCAGACGCTGATGATGCTCCGGCAGACGGATGCGCTCCGGGCGATGTGGCGCGTGAAGTATCCCTTTGAATGATCCCGAAACATACCATGAAAGAGAATGATCCTGAAACATACCATTATTGGGAGGAAATGAACATGAAGATCGGTATTCTGGGCGCGGGCGGCATTGCACGCAGCATGTGTGCGACGATCCGCGGGATGAAGGCGGCGGGTCAGCCGGTGGAGCTGTATGCAGTTGCATCCCGCGACATCGACAAGGCGATCCGCTTTGCGAGGGAGCAGGGCGTGAAGCGCGCCTTTGGCTCCTATGAGGAGATGCTGTGCGATCCGGCGGTGGAGCTGGTCTATGTGGCGACGCCCCACTCCCACCATGTGGAGCAGATGCGCATGTGCATCGAGCACGGGAAGCACATCCTGTGCGAGAAGTCTTTCACTGCCAATGCCGCGCAGGCGGAGGAGATCCTTGCGCTCGCGAAGGAGAAGGGCGTGTACGTGGCCGAGGCGATCTGGACGCGCTACATGCCTGCGCGCCGGATCATCGACGACCTGATCGCCCAGGGCGCCATCGGCGAGCCGATCCTGCTGACGGCAAACCTCTGCTACACCATCGAGCAGATCGAACGCATCCGCCTGCCTGAGCTGGCGGGCGGCGCGCTGCTGGATGTGGGCGTGTATCCGCTGAACTTCGCTTCCATGGTTTTCGGCGACGACATTGCGTCGATGGAGAGCCATGTGGAGATGCTGCCCACAGGCGTGGACCGCACGGAAAACATCACCATCCGCTACAAGAACGGCCGCACGGCGATGCTGATGGCGTCCGCGGCGTTCGATTCCGACCGCCACTGCGTCGTGTACGGCACGAAGGGCTGGCTGACGGTGGATAACGTGAACAACCCCGCTGTCATCGAGGTATATGAGAAGCGCGACCGTCTGCATCCCGTGACGCATATCGACGTGCCGGAGCAGATCACCGGCTATGAGTACGAGGTCGAAGCGTGCCTGCGCGACATCCCGCTGGGCCGCATCGAACCGGAGGAGATGCCCCACAGCGAGGTGCTGACGATCATGCGGCAGATGGACGCGATCCGGGCGCAGTGGGGGATGAAGTACCCCTTCGAGTGAAGCCGAGGTTGACAAAACAGGCGTGCTGTGCCATCATGGGCATGGCAGACACAGCGCCGCATCGGTTCCGGTTTGCCGGGGATGCGGCGCTTTTCCATGAAAAATGCAGGGGGGGATCAGGATGATCACGATCTACTGGGCGGGGGATTCCACCGTGAAGCAGAACTCCATCGCGACGTATCCGCAGACGGGCATCGGGCAGGAGTTCGAACGGTTTGTCAGGCGCTGCGAGGTGCGCGTGGAGAACCATGCGGAGAACGGCCGCTCCTCCCGTTCCTTCATCGACGAGGGGCGGCTTGCGCCGATCTACGACCGGATCTGTCAGGGGGATTTCCTGTTCATCCAGTTCGGCCACAATGACGAAAAAAGCGAGGATCCTGCCCGGTATACCGATCCGGACAGCACCTTTCCGGCGCATCTGGAGCGGTACATCAACCTCGCGCGGAACAAGGGCGCAACGCCGGTGCTGATCACGCCGGTGACGCGCTTCCACCTGGGCGACGCAACGGAGCAGTACCGCCATGTCCGCTGGGCAGAGGCGATCCGCAGGACGGGCGAGCGGCTGTCAGTGGCATTGATCGACCTGACGAAGCTGTCGGAGGAATATGTTCTTGCCATGGGCGAGGCGGCGCGCACCACGCTGTACATGAACCTGCCGGCCGGGGTGTATCCCCATTTCCCCAACGGTCAGCGGGATAATACCCACCTGCAGCCTGCGGGCGCGACGGCCTTTGCAGGGCTGATCGCCCGGGAGCTGAAGCGGCTGGGCGGCGAGTATGCGGCGATCCTGTCGGACGAGATCGACCAGTGGCTCCGGGAGAGCGAGCACTTCGGCGCGCAGGACCATGCGGCGCAGGAGGTGGAGGCGTGAGCGAGTACCTGTACCTGCCGGACAACGGCGACGGCACCTACAATAACCCGGTCATCTTCTGCGATTACTCGGACCCGGACTGCATCTGCGTGGACGGCGTGTACTACATGACCGCGTCCTCCTTCAACTATGTCCCCGGGCTCCCGATCCTCGTCAGCCGCGACCTGATCAACTGGCGGCTGGCCGGGTACGCCCTGCGGCGCATCCCGGAGGAGCGGTACGCATCGCCCTGCCACGCGCAGGGCGTGTGGGCGCCTGCGATCCGCTGGCATGAGGGCATGTTCTACATCTTTTACGGCCAGCCGGACGAGGGGATCTACATGGTGCGCACGGCGGACCCGCTGGGCGAATGGGAAGCGCCGGTGATGGTGCTGCCGGGGAAGGGCCTGATCGATCCCTGTCCCTTCTGGGATGACGACGGCCGGGCGTATGTCGTGCACGGCTATGCCAAAAGCCGCATCGGGTTCAACAGCTGGCTGGGCATCTTCCCCATCAGCCCGGACGGCACGCACGCCATCGGGGCGGATCGCCTGCTCTTTGACGGCACGGCGGAGCATCCGACCATCGAAGGCCCGAAGGTCCACAAGCGCGGCGGATGGTATTACATCTTCGCCCCGGCGGGCGGCGTGGAAACCGGCTGGCAGGCAGTGCTGCGCAGCCGCAGCCTGATGGGCCCCTACGAGGCGCGGGTGGTGCTCCGTCAGGGCTCCTCCGACGTGAATGGCCCGCATCAGGGCGCGTGGATCGAAACGCCTGCGGGGGAGAGCTGGTTCATGCATTTCCAGAGCCGCGGGCTTTACGGGCGCGTGACCCACCTGCAGCCGATGCGCTGGACGGAGGACGGCTGGCCCGTTATCGGGCAGGAGGAGGACGATCCCACCTGCGGCGTCCCCGTGGACACATGGGACAAGCCTGCCGGGCCGGAATGCGAGCCCTGCGGGATGACCGGCTCCGACGCATTCGAGGGGCCGCTGGGGCTGCAGTGGCAGTTCATGGCTAACCCCGCGCCGGACGCATATGAGTGCGGTGAGGGGCGGCTGCGGCTGTACGCGCGGAGATTGCCGGGCGGCGGAACGCGGCTATGGGACTGCCCGCAGACCTGCACGCAGAAGATCGCTGCGCCGGCCTTTTGTGCGACGGTGACGGTGGATGCGGGCTGTCTGCATGTTGGCGAACAGGCAGGCTTTGCGCTGCTGGGCGGGCAGTACGCCTATGCGGCCCTGCGACGGACGGATGAAGGTCTGTCCCTCGTGCACGTGGCCAGCGAAGGCGAGGAGCATGCGGAAAGCATCACCGACGAGATCGTGGGGCTGCCGGAAAAGCCGGTGACATTCCGACTGACGCTCCTGCCCATGGGGGATGCGGAGGCTGTCGCGACCTTCGAATACGCGGTGGACGGCGTTTTCCGGGTGGTCGGCAAGCCCTTTGAGCCGGCGCGGCACACCTGGGTCGGCGCGAGGCTGGCGCTGTTTGCCATGCCGCTGAACGGCGGCGCAGATCATGGCGGATACGCGGATTTCGGCGCGTTCTGCGTCGAAGCGGTGGAGACGCTGTAAATGGAATACGACGGCTGCCCTGAGCGATGTGCCCGGGGCAGCCGTTTTTGTGTCAGCCGGTGAAAATGACGGTGTGCAGCGAGCGCTTCTCCGCCTCTGTCGGCAGGCGCAGCAGTCCGGTTTGGGTGAGGTGCTGCAGGCAGTGCAGGATGAACCATCCCGACTGGTAGACGTTCTGCAGCGTGTACAGGCGCGCCCGATGCAGGTGGGGCGGCGTGGCGGACAGGAGCGCCTCGGCATAGGGCGCCTTGAGGGTGTCCAGCGCACTGCTGTGCCGGGCGTATACCTCGCGGCACAGGCGCTGCAGCCTTTCGCGCAGGGCTTTGCCGGATACCCACACGGGCAGGAGCGTTGCGTGGAACAGCCCGTCCGGATCGCCCTCGCAGCGCAGGAGCCCCTGCTCGGCCATCGCGGCGTATTCCTCCCGGGTGAGGGACGCGTCATCAAAGAAATGCCGCAGGCGGGTCAGCGTCGTCTTCGCCTCATGCTGGTAGATCTCCCCGATGCGCCGGCTGGACCAGCAGGTGTCCATCTGCCAGAGGGTCATGCCGCTCATCTCGTTCCAGCACGGGCCGGAGAAGTGGCTGTCCATCTGCTCAAAGAGCGCTGGCATGCGTGCGCCGGGGGCGGAGATGGTCGCGTGGAGCAGGTTGCAGGCGCCGTCGGGGCGGAGGGTCGCGACGGAGGAGAAGGGGATGGCCTGCTCTGCCGCGCTGCCCGCGATGCACCAGGGGATCAGCGCCCACAGGGCATAGCTGTGGTCCGGACTGTCGGTCGGTTCTGCGCCGGTGTGTATGCCAGGTTCGGACCAGAAGTCGGCTTCGGAAAGCGCCCGGTGCAGCGCCGGAGCAATCAGCTCTGCTGCGTCCTGATGCATGCGGTCGGCAAGGTCAGTCAGGCGGTCGTCGGCTTCTGTGAGGAGAATGGCGCAGCGGTATCTGCCGCCCTCGCAGGTCAGGTAGCCGTGCTCGGTCAGGTAATCCAGCTCGTCCGTGATGTACACCGGCGACACGCCCAGCGCATCGGCGATCTCGCCTGCCGTTCGGGCCTTGTGCCACGCGGCATAGACGATGTTCTGGTGCAGCGCGCTGCGGAAGATGCGCCAGGGGCTGCCTTCGCTGCCGGACGAACCTTCCACGGCAAAGCCGCTGAACCGGATGGGGTCGAATTTCAGATGCTGGGTGGGGCGGGGAGTATTCATATGCTGCTTCAGCTCCTTTTTCGCTTCATGGAGATGCCACTTGACGGTACCGACGGGAATGCCCAGCGCCTGGGCGATCGCTGATTGCTTCATGCCGCGGAAGTAGTGCATCACGACGATCTCCCGCTGCTGCCGGGACAGGCGGGCGAGCTCCCCGTGCAGACGGCGGGTCTCTTCCTGCTCCAGCAGTGCAGACTGGAAGTCGGTTTCATCCACGGCTTCCACAGGGACGCCGACGGTGCATCGCGCGCGGTCGCGGTAGAGGTTGGCGAGGGTGTTGCGCGCCACCGTCCACAGGTAGCGCTCGGGATCGGTGACGTCCGTGCGGCGGATGAGGGCTGCGTGGGTACGCAGGAGGATCTCCTGGGCGGTGTCCTCCGCATCCTGATGGCTGGCGCAGCGGCGCAGGCAGTAGCCGTAGACGGCCTTCATCCGCGCGTGGAGGAAGGCGGCGGTGTCTTTGCGGGTCATGGGTTCACCTCCGGGATCGTTCTGAACGCGTTCACCCATACAGACGGACAGCAGACGAAAAGGTTGGCAGAACTTTGCGCATGCTGCATTTGTTCTGCATTCCCGATTGACTTCCCTGCGCACATCCGGTATAATGGGAGTGCATGGAAATGCTTACACGACATACGAGGAGCGATGCTGAATGGATTGCAAGGCATGGTTCATGGAATATCTGGATGCGCACGCCCCCTGCGGAATGTGGACTGCGGAGGCAGACTGCGCGGTGCGCGCATGCGGAGCGGCATACCGCCTGACGGGCGATGCGGCGTACCTGGCGTACATGACCGGCTGGGCGGACGCGCTGATCGCGGAGGAAAAGTGCGTGCCGGGCTGCTGGCGGGCGCTGTTTGCGGCGCTGGCGACGGGGGAGGAGAAGTACCGCGCGGCGATCGAGGCGGTGATGGCCGGGCTGGGCCGCCAGCCGTCGGAGTCCGTCCTGTCCGCGGATGCGCTGTATGACGAGCTTCCCTTCCGCATGGCGTATGAAATGAAGCTGGGCGGCATGGAGAAGGTCGGGCTGGCAGCGGCGGCCTTCTGCCGGGCGCATGAGGCGAACTGGAACGGCGAAACGGGTCTGTTTGCCGGTGATCTCCGGCAGACGGCGAAGGTCCTGCTGGCGCTGACGGACGCGATCGACGTGTGCGCAGATCAGCTTTACGAGCACTGGCGCGCGATGGTCGATCTGTACCGCGAGGAGCTCAGGGGCGCTCTGCGTCACGGCGCAGCGGCGGACACGGAGACGGAGGCGATGCTCCTGCGTGCGCTGCAGTGCGGCGTGGAGATGGGGCTGATCGACCCGGAGCGCTATCTGCCTCTGCTGCAGAAGCGCGCGGAGGCGTTGGAGGCTGCGGGCTGCCGGAATGCGGCGGCGATGCTGATGGTGAAAGGCGGTGCGCTGTGATGCTTGCGATGAAGATGCTGTTCATTTCCGGACGGAGCTGCACGGTCGAGCTGGCGGACGGCGGCCTGTATGAGACGAAGCGGCCCTACCGCCTGACCTTGAACGGCGAGGAGGCAGGAACGGCGGAGACGGTCGTCCACTCGGTCTACGGTCTGTGGCCGGACACGGAATACACCCTGCAGGTCTGGGACGGCGGGGAGGAGGCCGGCCGGCTGACCTTCCGCACGGAGGCGGAGACCTTCACGCTCAATGTCCGCCGCTTCGGCGCGGTGGGCGACGGCGTGCACGACGATACCCCGGCGATCCAGGCGGCGATCAACGTCTGCCCGAAGCAGGGCCGCGTGCTGATCCCTGCGGGCGCGTACCGCGTGCTGCCGCTGTTCATGAAGAGCCACACCCGCGTGGAGCTGCACAAGGGCGCGACGCTGCTGCTGGAGACGGACCGCAGCCGGTTCCCGATCCTGCCGGGCATGACCCGCTCCACGGACGAGACCTGCGACCTCAACCTCGGCTCCTGGGAGGGAAATCCCCTGGACATGTTCGCCGCGTTCATCTCCGGCAACGGCGTGGAGGACGTAGTGCTCTATGGCGAGGGCGTGCTGGACGGTCAGGGCGATCAGGCGGACTGGTGGGTCAACCACCGGACGATGCGCGGCGCGTGGCGTCCCCGCATGCTGTTCCTCAACGACTGCGAGAACGTGACCGTGCAGGGCGTCAGCTTCCGCAACAGCCCGGCATGGAACCTGCAGCCCTACTTCAGCCGGAACCTGAAGTTCCTGAACATCCACGTGACGGCCCCGGCGGACAGCCCGAACACCGACGGCTTCGACCCGGAGAGCTGCGACGGCATCCTCCTGGCGGGCGCGCATTTCTCCACCGGCGACGACTGCATCGCCATCAAGGCCGGCAAGCTGTACATGGGCGCGACCTACAAGACGCCCACCTCCAACATGGAGGTCAGCCACTGCCTGATGGAGAACGGCCACGGCGGCATGACCTGCGGCAGTGAAATGGCCGGCGGCGTGAACCATGTGTATCTGCACGACTGCCTGATGCGCAACACCGACCGCGGACTGCGCATCAAGACCCGCCGAGGCAGGGGCAAGCAGGGCGTGATCGACGAGATCGTGTTCGAGAACGTCCTGATGGAGAATGTCGGCACGCCCTATGTGGTCAACTGCCTGTACTTCTGCGACCCGGACGGCCGGACCGAGTACGTGCAGAGCCGCGAGAAGCAGCCGGTGGACGACCGCACGCCTCGCATCGGGCGCATTGCCTTCCGGGATGTGACGGCGACGGGCGTGGCCTGCGCGGGCTACTTCCTCGGCCTGCCGGAGCGGCCGATCGAGTGTGTGGAGATGCAGAACGTGCACATCACCTGCGGCGAGAACGCGCAGCCGATGTCGCCCGCGATGGCCAACGGCGTGCCCCGCGTGAACCGCAAGGGCCTGGTGGCCATCAACGTCGACCGCGTGGTCATGCGGAACGTCACGATCGACGGGCAGGAAGGCGACATGCTGGAGTGCGAGAACGTCCGCGAGGTCGACAGGCAGTAAGAGCGGCTTTCCCCCTTGGCAGACCTGGATGGATGATATACAAAAAGCATGGCTGTGAAATGGTTCATGGCCATGCTTTTTGCGTGAGGGCAAAAGGAAACGGCCCTCCCGCACAGGGGAGAGCCGTGCAGCCTGTCAAAAAAGCTTCCTTGGGAGGTGTCGGAGGGCCCGCTGGCCCTCTGACTGTAATCGTATCGCGGGGCTTTGCCGCGCGGACGGGGCGGTTTCGGCATCTGCCGAAACCATTCCTTACATTTTTCACGGCCATCAGCCTTGGCTGATAGTGAAAAATGCCCGCTTCCGCAGAAGCGGAATCTCTTTCCTTTTCTCGAAAAAGTGGCCGCAGCCACTTTTTCGACACACTGAACGGCCCTCCCGCACAGGGGAGAGCCGTGAAGCTTACTTGGTGGGGAACTTGAAGTAGTTGCGGGCGTTCACGCAGCTGATGCCGGTGACGATCTCGCCGAGGATGTCGTAATCCTGCGGGAAGCGGCCGTCCTCGACCCACTCGCCCAGCAGGCGGCACAGGATGCGGCGGAAGTACTCATGACGGGGGTAGGAGAGGAAGGAGCGGCTGTCGGTCAGCATGCCCACGAAGCCGGCCAGATAGCCCAGGCTCGACAGGCTCTTGAGCTGGTTGGTCATGCCCTCGAAGTGGTCGTTGAACCACCAGGCAGAGCCGTGCTGGATCTTGCTGACGGCCTCGCTCCCCTGGAAGCAGCCGCACAGGGTGTCGATCGCCTGATCGTCCGCGGGGTTCAGGCTGTACAGGATGGTGCGGGGCAGGCCGCACTTGACCTCGACCTCGCCCAGGTACGCAGCCATCTGGTCCACGGGCGCGAAGTTGTTGATGGTGTCATAGCCGGTATCCGGGCCCAGCTTGGCGAACTGGCGCTGGTTGTTGTCGCGGCGGCAGCCGTAGTGCAGCTGCATCGTCCAGTCCAGCTTCTTGTACTGCTCGCCGAAGAAGAGCATGCAGGCGGTCTTGTACTGGGCGACCTCGCGCTCGGTCAGCGCCGCGCCGGAAGCCTTCTTCTGGAAGATGGCCTCGGCCTCCTCGTCGGTCACGGGCTCGAACACCACGTAGTTCAGGCCGTGGTCGGACAGGCGGCAGTTGTTCTCGTGGAAGAAGGCCATGCGCTTGCAGAGCGCTTCCTTCACGTCGGCGAAGGACTTGATCTCCATCTCAGCCGCCGCAGCCAGCTTCCCGATGTAGGCCATGAAGTCGGGCTTCTCGATGTTGACGGCCTTGTCGGGGCGCCAGGCGGGCAGGACGTTCGTCTTGAGGGTCTCGTCGGCGAGCATCAGCTTGTGCCAGCGCAGGTCGTCGATGGGATCGTCGGTGGTGCAGATGGTCTCGACATTGCTCATGGCGATCAGGCCGCGGGCAGAGTAGCCGGCCTGCGCGAGCTTCTCGTTGCACAGGTTCCAGACCTCGTCGGCGGTCTTGGCGCTCAGCACGCCGTGGTAGCCGAAGAAGCGCTGCAGCTCCAGATGGGTCCAGTGGTACAGGGGATTGCCGATGCCCTTGCCGACGACCTCGGCCCACTTGCAGAACTTCTCGTAATCGGAGGCGCCGCCGGTGATGTAGTACTCGTCCACACCCGCGCAGCGCATCAGGCGCCACTTGTAGTGATCGCCGCCCAGCCAGACCTGCGTGATGGTCTCGTAGCGCACGTCAGAATAGATCTGCTCGGGGCTCAGATGGCAGTGATAGTCAATGATGGGGCACTTCGCGGCGTAGTCGTGATACAGCACGCGGGCGGTTTCGGTATTCAGCAGAAAATCCTTGTCCATGAAAGCCTGCATGGTCGAATCGCTCCTTTTATCAATATGGTCGTATCTTCAGCCCATCCGGGCAGGGGAACGGGGTCAGCGGGTGGTCTCGCGCTTCACCAGCTCGCCGGTGAAGACGGTCTTCTGGGGCATTTCGCGGCCGTCCAGCACGCCGAGCATCGTGGTGACGATGTGGTCGCAGATGGCCTGCAGCTTGTTGTCCACGCTGGTCAGCTCCGGCTCGGTGCAGGGGCAGAGGCTGGAGTTGTTGTAGCCGATGACGCACAGGTCCTGGGGCACGCGCTTGCCTGCGGCGCGGGCATACTTCAGCGCGCCGACGGAGAGGATGTCCTCGCTGGTCAGCACGGCGTCGAACTGCACGCCGTCCTTTTCCAGCTGCAGCAGCGTATCGCGCACCTGATGGACGCTGGACTTGTCCTGCGAGAAGTAGCACAGCAGCCGGTCGTCCACGGGCAGCCCGCGGTCGTGATGCGCCTCGCGGTAGCCGGAGAGCTTCTTGCGGCCGGAGTAGTTATGGCTGTGGTGCAGGTAGAGGATCCGCTTGCAGCCGCTGTCCAGCAGCGTGCTGGTGGCCTCGGACATCGCCTGCTGGTCATCGCAGAGCACGCAGTACACGTTTTCGCAGGAGAATGCGCCGTTGAGCAGGATGACCGGCACATGGCGGGCGGCGGCGCGGATGTAGTCGTTGTCGATGCTCGCGTCCTCGATGAAGGTGGAGCCCATGAGCACCATGCCGTCCACGTGGCGGGACTTGAGCAGCTCCACACCCTGCTGTCTGGCGGAGAGCTCGCGCCCCGTGCAGCTCAGCAGGCAGTCATAGCCCTTCTGGCGGAACTCGCGCTCCAGATAGGCCAGCGCCTGCCCGAGGTAGGGGTCGGAGGCGTCCGGGCACAGCAGGCCGATCGTCTTCATCGTGTTCAGGCCCAGGCCGCGGGCGAAGGCGTTGGGCACATAGCCCGTGCCTTCGATGACGGCCATGACCTTCTTGCGCGTGGCCTCGGACACATGGGGACTGTTGTTCAGCACACGCGAGACGGTCGCGATGGACACCCCTGCCCGCCGGGAAATATCGTAGATGTTCATCGCCATAGCGACAGCTCCTTTGTGATGAGGTGTAAGTGTTTTCAGAATTTCTTTCAAAGCTATTATACACGCATTTTTCGTATTTGGCAACAGGATTTTCAATGGAATCATGGGCTTTTTGCGTCACAATATTTTCGTGAATCGCCGCACACCCATTGACGGAGAGAAAAAAAGATAGTACAATGATGACGAATGCGTTGTAATCGTTTACACGCAATGGAATGGTATCTGACCCGATCATCATAGATTAAAGGAGAGATCGATCATGGAACGACTCACTGCTGCAAACGCGCCCGCCGCGACCCGCCCTGTGAAGGTGCTCCAGTTCGGCGAGGGCAACTTCCTGCGTGCCTTTGTGGACTATTTCATCGACATCGCCAATGAGAAAGCCGGCTTCGACGGCTCCATCGTCCTGGTCAAGCCCATCACCTTCGGCAGCCTGGACATGTTCCATGAGCAGGATTGCCGTTACACGGTGATGCTGCGCGGCCTGGTGGAGGGCGAGGCGGTGGAGCAGAGCCGCCTGATCACCTCCGTTTCCGACGCCGTGGACGCCTATGCGGAATACGACAAGTACGCCGCGTACGCCAAGTGCGAGACGCTGCGCTTCGTCGTCTCCAACACCACTGAGGCCGGTATCGTCCTGAAGGAGGACGACGACTTCAATGCCTGCCCGCCCGTGTCCTTCCCGGCCAAGCTGTGCAAGTTCCTCTACGAGCGCGCGGTGCACTTTGACTATGCCCAGGACAAGGGCCTGGTGATGCTGCCGGTCGAGCTGATCGACGACAACGGCATCATGCTCAAGAAGTGCGTCAAGGCGCTGGCGAAGATCTGGAACCTGGGCGAGAAGTTCGAGAACTGGCTGGACACCGCTTGTGTGTTCACCTCCACGCTGGTGGACCGCATCGTCACCGGCTATCCCCGCGACGAGGTGCAGGGCATCTGGGAGAAGCTGGGCTATGAGGACCGCATCCTGGTGACCGCCGAGCCCTTCGGCCTGTGGGTCATCGAGTCCGACAAGGACATCTCCGACGAGCTGCCCCTGCCCCAGTGTGGCCTGCCGGTCATCTACACCGACAACCAGAAGCCCTACAAGCAGCGCAAGGTCCGCATCCTCAACGGCGCGCACACCTCCTTCGTGCCCGCGGCCTTCCAGTGCGGCCACGATATCGTGCTGACCGCCATGAACGACGAGCTGATCCTCTCCTTCATGCAGAAGACCCTCTACGATGAGGTCATCCCGACCCTCGCGCTGCCCAAGGCCGACCTGATGGCCTTCGCCGAGGCGGTGACCGGCCGCTTCAAGAATCCCTTCATCAAGCATGCGCTGCTGTCCATCTGCCTCAACAGCGTCAGCAAGTGGCGCGCCCGCTGCATGCCCAGCCTTCTGGGCTACGTGGAGAAGACCGGCGAGCTGCCTGCCCGCCTGACCTTCTCTCTGGCCAGCCTGATGAGCCTGTACCGTGGCGGCGTGCTGGTGGACGGCAAGCTCCAGTGCAAGCGCGGCGAGGAGACCTACACCCTGCAGGATGACGCGGCGGTGCTGGAGTTCTTCGCGAACAGCGGCGACATGGTGCCCGCCGGGCAGGTGAAGGCGTTCCTGTCCAACGAGGACTTCTTCGGCGCTGAGCTGTGCAAGGTGCCTGGCATCATCGAGAGCGTCACGGCCTCTCTGGAGGACATCCTTGCCAACGGCATGCGTGCGGCGATGGAAAAGGTGAATAAGTAATAACGGAGGCGTATCCTCATGAATCAGATCCTGCGAATCACGCCGAAGGATAATGTGGCGGTCGCTCTGGCGGCGATCGGGAAGGGCGAGAAGCTCTCCGTGGACGGCATGGACGTGGTCGCTGCCGATCCCATCCCGGCGGGCCACAAGATCGCCCTGTGCGACATCCCGGAAGGGGAGAAGGTCGTCAAGTACGGCTTCCCCATCGGCTATGCCAAGAGCGATATCGCCGCGGGCAGCCATGTCCATGTGCATAATGTGCACACCTGCCTGTCGGGCGAGCTGACCTATGAGTGGAAGCCCACCTATCCGGCGGTGGAGGCGGCCGAAGCCGTCACCTTCATGGGCTATCCCCGCGCGGACGGCCGGGTCGGCGTGCGCAATGAGCTGTGGATCCTGCCCACGGTCGGCTGCGTGAACGACGTGGCGAAGGCGCTGGAGCGCGAGGCGCAGAAGCTCGTGGGCGGCGGCGTGGAGGTCGTCAACGCCTTCCCGCATCCCTACGGCTGCAGCCAGATGGGCGACGATCAGGAGAACACCCGGCAGATCCTCGCCGACCTCGCCACCCACCCCAATGTCGGCGGCGTGCTGGTGCTGGGCCTTGGCTGCGAAAACAGCGGCGTTGCGCTCATTGAGGAGCACATGGGCGATTATGACAAGTCCCGCGTGCGCTTCCTCGTCTGCCAGCAGGTGGAGGACGAGTTCGAGGCGGCGATGGCGCTGCTGGAGGAGCTGGCGGACAATATGCGCGGCGAAAAGCGCGTGTCCTGCGACGCTTCCAGGCTCGTTATCGGCCTGAAGTGCGGCGGCTCCGACGGTTTCAGCGGCATCACCGCAAACCCCGTCATCGGCGGCTTCAGCGACCTGCTGGTCGCCCGGGGCGGCACGACCATCCTGACCGAGGTGCCGGAGATGTTCGGTGCGGAGACGATCCTGATGGACCGCTGCGGCACGGAGGAGCTGTTCAACAAGACGGTCTCCCTGATCAACGACTTCAAGCGCTACTTCGAGGAGCACCACCAGACCATCTACGAGAATCCCAGCCCCGGCAACAAGGCCGGCGGCATCACCACCCTGGAGGACAAGGCGCTGGGCTGCACGCAGAAGAGCGGCTTTGCCCCGGTGATGGACGTGCTCCGCTACGGCGAGCGCGTGAAGACGGCGGGCCTGAACCTGCTGTCCGCGCCCGGCAACGACCTGGTGGCGGCGACGGCGCTGGCCTCCTCCGGCGCGCAGATCGTCCTGTTCTCCACCGGCCGCGGCACGCCCTTTGCCTGCCCGGTCCCCACGGTGAAGATCTCCTCCAACACGGCCCTGGCGGAGAAGAAGCACGGCTGGATCGACTTCAACGCCGGTCAGCTGCTCACCCACGGCAAGTCCCTGCCGGAGCTGTCGCAGATGCTGATGGATTATGTGCTGGCGGTGGCCTCGGGCGAGAAAGTCTGCTCTGAGCGCAACGGCTTCCACGATCTGGCGATCTTCAAGACCGGCGTGACGCTGTAAGCGGCGGACCTGAAAAGCCGTTTGCCTTTTTCGCGAAATCCTGCTATAATGATAACGGAATCGGAAAAAGGAGGGGATGGCATGACGGAGCGCGATGGCGTGGATACCTGCGGCTTCCTGTGCGTCCATGAAGACGTGGTTGCGCAGGTGCAGCGGAACCTTCCGCAGGAGGAGCAGCTGCTGCGCCTTGCGGAGCTGTTCAAGGTCTTTGGCGACGGCACCCGCGTGCGCATCCTGTATGTGCTGTTTGAAGCGGAGGTCTGCGTGTGCGATCTGGCAAAGCTGCTGGGCATGACGCAGAGCGCCGTGTCGCACCAGCTGCGTATCCTCAAGCAGGCGCACCTCATCAAGGCGAGGCGCGACGGCAAGACGATCTTCTACTCCCTGGCGGACGACCATGTCGCGATGCTGCTGCGGCAGGGTATGGAGCATGTCCGGGAGGAATGAAAAAAGCATACGAAACCGCCCGGCGCGTGCAATTGCGTGCCGGGCGGTCCAGCCTGTCAAAAAAGCCTCCTTGGGAGGTGTCGGAGGGCCCGCTGGCCCTCTGACTGTAATCGTATCGCGGGGCTTTGCCGCGCGGGCGGGGCGGTTTCGGCATCTGCCGAAACCATTCCTTAC
>SVGU01000145.1 GCA_015056155.1 Clostridiales bacterium | reverse complement strand
GCACATTCGTAGCCATCGGCGCGGAGCAGCAGGCCCTCCGCCCAGGGCGGCGTCCTGCCCATCTGCTCACACACCGCGTCGAGGGACACGGCGGGATCGGCTTCGATGATGAGCTCGTCGTGGACATGGGCGACGATCCGGCAGCAGCGCAGCGTCTGCATGGCGCAGCACAGCAGGTCCCGGCTGATGCCCTGAACGATGTTTTCCACAAACTTCGGACCGTAAGATTCAATGCGTTCCCATTTGCGCGTGCTGCCCGCACCCATGTAGGTCGCGGCCTGGGAACCGAATTTGTTCTCGCCGATGCGCGGCTTGACGTAGGAAAGCTGCCTGCCGGAGGGAAGCGTGATGAACAGCATACCCGAGCGCACCGTGAACGTGATGCCGTGGGTCTGTGTGGTCGTCTTATTCCGAATGGCCTTCATGACCGCGTCGTCCACCGCCCACCACAGCTTCACGATGTTGGGGTTGGACTCTCGCCACGCCTTCACCAGCGGGGCCAGCTCGTCTTCCGACAGGCCCATGTCTAAAGCGCCCATCGCCTTCAAAGCGCCGACGCTGCCGCCGTATCCAAGGGCGAGCTCGGCGATCTTGCCCTTCTGTCGCAGGTGGCCGTTAACGCCATGCTTCTCCACGGGGACTTTGAACATCTGGCTTGCCGATGCGCAGTAGATGTCACCGCCGTCCCTGAATACGTCCATGCGCCATTGCTCACCGGCAAGCCAGGCGATGACGCGGGCCTCCACCGCGCTGAAGTCGCTGACGATGAACTTCTGCCCGGCGCGGGGAATGAACGCGGTGCGCACGAGCTCCGCCAGCACATCCGGCACCGCGCCGTAGAGCATCTTCACGGTGTCGTAGTCGCCCTCCCGGACGAGGTTCCGGGCGGCTTCCAGATCCGGCATGGAGTTGCGGTACAGGTTTTGCAGCTGCACCAGCCGTCCTGCCCAGCGCCCGGAGCGCACCGCGCCATAGAACTGGAACATGCCGCGGACGCGCCCGTCGTCGCACACCGCGTTCTTCATGGCGATGTACTTCTTCACGCTGCTCTTGGCCAGCTGCTGGCGGAGCAACAGCACCTCGCGCAGCTGGGGCGGCGCGTCCTGAAGCAGAGCTTGGACCTGCTTCTTGCCCAGACTGTCGATCTCCATGCCGTTGTTGATCAGCCATTGCTTCATCTGCTGTACAGAATTGGGATTGTCCAGGTTGGTCAACTTCTGCATCATCTCCGTGAGCTCGGCGCGGGAGCGGGCGTCCATGCGGATGGCGTTCTCCACCAGCGCGTCGTCGATGGCGATGCCCCTGTCGTTGATCTCCTGGTCGATGTGATACTGATCCCAGACATCCTCCGGCACTGGGAACTTGGACAGGCGCTTCTCAATCTCCAACTCCGTCTCCACATCCCGCAGATTGTAGGACTTGAACAGCGCCCACTTGTCCGGGGCGTCGGCGGGGCGGTTGCGTGTGCGTCCGCCATTCGTCTTGGTGGGCTCACAGGGCTTGCAAAAATAGCGGATGAGGTCTTTGCCTTCGGACAGCTTTTGCTTTTCGAGCCCCAGCACAGCACCGGTGTCCGCCAGCGACAGAGGCAAACCCATGTACGCCGCCCAGATCATCGTGCAATGCCAGCCTGCCGGGTTCAGGAACCGGGCGCACTCCGTAGAGAGAGGATTACTGTCGTGGAAGGGATCAAGGGAGATGCCGAGATCGGACAGGTACCGGCTCAGGCACACCCTTTCAAAACTGGAGTTGTGGGCCGTCTTGATGACGCTGTCGTCCGTAAGGGCGTCCAGCACATCGGCGGGGATGTTCTCACCGGCGGTGAGGTCGACCACGCGCACATCGCCGCCATCCACGCTGTAGCCAAATAGTAGGATTTCAAAATCAGGCGATGACGCGTACTTATAAACGCCTGCTTTGGCAAGATCGATACTGGAAAATGTCTCCAGATCGATACTGATAGTCTTCAAAATATCCACCTCGCTTGGTATGGGATGTGGGACGGCGGACCGTGCCGCCGCCCCGAGTGTGCGTCAGGACAGGAAATCGTCGTCGTCCTCGTCGTCGAAGTCCGAGAAGTCGGATTCGGCGCTGGCGCGACCGCCGAGGGGCTCGCCGTCGCGGATCTTCTGCAGGTTGTTCAGCCCGCAGGCGATTCCACGGTTGCCCGAGGAGTTGAAGGCGTAGAAGCTGATGCTGGCGCGGCCATACACGCCGGAGTACACCTCGCTGCGGGTCAGGATAGGCTGGCAGTCCGCGTCCACGATGCCGGGGGCCGTGGTGGAATTGGCGTTCAGGAAGTAGTGACCGGCGTAGGCGGGATCATCCGGGCGCTCCTGGTCGCCATCGCGGAGGGGCGTTTTGATGACGCTGAGCGCGGGCACGGACTTGCCGTTGCCCTTCAGCTTGGCCTCGCCCTCGCGATAGGCGGCCTCGATGGCATCCTTGATCTTCTTAACGGTCACGGTGTCGCTCTTGGGGATGAGCAGGCTGACGGAGAACTTGGGGGTGCCGCCGTTGATGGCCTTGGCCTCCCAGACATTGCAGTAGCTCCAGCGGGTTTCCTTGCCGGTGATGACCTTCATGGGGTTGACGGGCTTCTGAGAATTGTTTTTCATGATGTTTTCCTCCATTATTCGTTGAAATCGTTTTGTGCTGTGTTTATCTCGGGACGCTTGTCGTCCTCTGTGACGAGCACCGGTTTTCCCTGCGGGCGTTCTACCAGCCCGGCCAGCAGCTCGGCAAAGTGCTTCTTGCCGAGGAGCTTCTCCATCGCGGTGATGCCCAGTAGTTTCTGTTCATAGGGGTTCTTGCCATCGGCGATGACCTTCTCGGCCACGGCCTGGTCGTTCACATACCGGCGATTGGCGCGGCCTTCAACGACCTTCCAGCCGGGGAACCGTGTCCCGGCCAGCGCCGCCTGCAGCGCGTAGTCCTTGATTCCGCTGGCCCAGCTGACCAGCGCGTCCACCTGTGTCAGTATGGAGGCGATCTCATCGTCGGTCAGCAGCGGGGGCAGCTTGAAGTCGTACTGTGCCAGCGACAGCTGGTGTTCGGCCAGCGTCCGGCACTGGTTTCTGGCCCGGCAGAACCGGCACCAGTCGCCGCATTCAAATTCGCCCTTGCCCTCGTAGGCCAGCTGCGCCGTCGGCGCGAGGACCTCATTGGCCCATGCGTACAGGTCATCCTTCGTGATCTCCGCCTCGTCCACCGTCCCCAGCCGGGGCTGGTAGATGACTGTCCTCACACGGGTGAAGTCGTACAGGCAGGAGAGCAATTCGCACACGCCCAGGCTGTAAATGCGCAGCTGGGGTGACGTGGCGGGCACCGGCAGATTGCCGAATTTGAAGTCGATCACGATGACCGT
>SVGU01000040.1 GCA_015056155.1 Clostridiales bacterium | reverse complement strand
GGTAACACATGCAGGTTGTTGATACTAATAGGTCGAAAGCTTCATTTAAGCGCTTGAACAACAAACACTTGAAGGAAGCAAGGAGCAAAGCGAGCGAAAGCAAGCAGAGCGCCAAGCAAACAACAAGCAAGAAACAAAGAGATCAATTGTAAGGTCTGAAGTTTTGAATCACAGTTTGTGCAGTTGTCAGGGTAGCAAAAGCAACCCGAACCCCTACCGGTGGTAATGACGGAGAGGTCCCACCTGTTCCCATACCGAACACAGTAGTTAAGCTCTCCAGTGCCGAAAGTACTTGGCTGGACACGGCCCGGGAGGATAGGTCGCTGCCGGTTCCCCTTTAAGAAGCATCTCGGTTTGAGGTGCTTCTTTTCTTTTATTCCGCATTGTGGTATAATCAGTCCGTGAAGGAGGTCTGGGCGATGCACCAATACCGGATCAGCAAATATGACCCGAAATACCGCGTCAACGGCGCGTATACCCGCGACGAATGGACGAGCATTGCCGACGTCGGGCGCAGCTATCGCGGCGTTTCGTTCACGATGGAAGAGTACGAGCGCGCCGAGCAGCGGCACATCAGCTTTCTTTGTGAATTGGCGCAGCGTGAAAATGCATTTCCGCTGACGATTCAGTCGCTTGAGTGCCATCAGGCATCGTGCCAGTGGCAGGAAGGACAGGAGATCGCATCGCCAGAGCTGCCCGCTCTGGTCCGCAGCATCCTTCGTGAGGATTGCTGGTGCAAGCTGGTACATCAGGATTTCTTTATTCATTTCGGGTATGAATACTATCTGTACACCGGCTGCACGCACACGCAGGAGGCCATCGGCCAGCTCGCTGCGCAGCATGGCCTGTTCGCAGAAGCCATGCCGTCGCCGTATTTGCATGATGAACCGGAGTATCCCAACGATCTCCGTCCGATGACGGCCATCTATCTCACCCGCGGGGATGACATTCTGCTGCTGTACCGCGTCGGTTCCCGCGTGGTCGGCAACAGCTACACCGGCGCGGCGGGCGGTCACATGGAGCCGGAGGAGCTTACCTGCGCCAAAGCCTGCGTGCTTCGGGAGCTGAAGGAAGAAACCGGTCTGACGGAAGATGATCTTGAGAATCTCTCCATGCGCTATATCACCATGCGCCTCAAGGACGGCGAGGTACGGCAGAATTACTATTTCTTCGCGGAGCTGAAGCCGGGTGCCGAGCCTTCGCAGAGCAGCGAAGGCACGCTCAGGTGGTTCCGGATCGACGCGCTGGATGACCTGCCCATGCCTGTGACGGCGAAGCAGGTGATCCGCCACTATGTCGCGGAGGGACGTTACACCGCATTGCTCTATGGCGGCATATCGGCCGTTGATGGCGCGGTATTCACACCGATGACGGAATTCTGACGTGCGCTTCCGGGTATGCTGACAGGGAAGTGTATGATTGGATCAGCCGGAGCGACAATTGGGTCGGATAGCCTTGCTTCCTGCGGCGGTTTGTGCTATGCTGATCCTGCGGGACTGTCCGCTGGTCGATATGAAAAGGAGGAAAACATGTTATATTGGGATTGGACGTATCTTCTGATCATCCCCGGTATGCTTCTGGGCCTCTGGGCTCAGCACAAGGTCAAGAGCACCTACCAGGAGTACAGCCGCGTGGCGACCCGGCTTGGCCAGCCGGCGAGCATGGTCGTGAATGATCTGCTGCATCGAAATGGCAACCATGCCGTCCGCATCGGCCGTGTTTCCGGCAGCCTGACCGACCATTATAACCCCTCGACGGAAACGCTGAACCTGTCCGAAGGCGTGTATGGCAGCGCGTCGGTCGCGGCGCTGGGCATTGCGGCGCATGAGGCCGGCCATGCCATGCAGAAGCAGGAGGGCTATATGCCCCTGAAGCTGCGCACCGCCATCGTTCCGGCGGTGAACATCTGCTCGTCCCTGTCCACGCCGCTGTTCTTCCTTGGCCTGATCATGTCCCTGCAGCCGCTGCTGACGCTGGGCATCGTGCTCTTTGCCGCGTCTACCGTGTTTGCGCTGGTGACGCTGCCGGTGGAGTTCGACGCCAGCAACCGAGCCGTCAAGATGCTGACGGAGGGCGGCTATGTGACCCATGAGGAGGAGCGGGGCGTGCGGTCCGTGCTCAATGCCGCTGCGCTGACCTATGTGGCGGCCGCGGTCACGAGCCTTCTGTCCCTGCTGCGCCTGGTGATGATCGCCAACCGCCGCCGCGACTGAAAAATTGCAAATTGTAAAGCAGAGCTGCGTGAAAGCGGCTCTGCTTTTTCGTTGACATTTCAGACCGGGAATTGTATGGTTCAGACGGTATCCGTCGACACGACGCATGCATGATGCTATACTGATCCTGTCATCAGGGCAGTCCGTCCGGGCTGCATGACAGGGAGGAACATGAAGAATGAATCAACGTCAGTATGTGTGTGCGAAGTGTGGCTGCACCCAGTATGAAACCGACCAGTTCCAGGCGACCGGCGGCAATTTCGCCAAGATTTTCGATATCCAGAACAAGAAGTTCATCACCGTCAGCTGCGCTCAGTGCGGCTTCACGGAGCTGTATAAGGACAACAACAACGATGGCTCCAACATTCTGGATTTCCTTTTCGGCAACTAAGGAGGGGCTGATCCAAAGATGACCAAGCGTAGGCATAACCTGTTTGCGGCAGCGGCTGCGTCTGTGAGCTCGCTGCTCTGGCTGACCAACTGTGTGGTGGATATGGTGTATCGCATGGATTCCTACCGGGAGTTCGGCATGCACGTGCTGCTCACGGTCGTGTGGGGGATTTGCGCCGCGCTGTGGTGGTACAAGTGGAGCCAAAGCTGATCCGGTTCCCAAGGACGCCGCGTCAGATGAACAGCGCCTCGTGCCCCAGCGCAGGGACGACCCGCTGCCAGAAATCCTCCTGACGGAACAGGACGGTCGCCGTGTTGTCGCAGGGGTGGAAGGCGATTCGCCCCGCCTGCTGCACCTCGCGGTCGAAGGCGAGACGGATGCGCTTGTCCGCATCGAACCAGAGCCCCAGCGGCGAAAGGCTGCCTGACTCCAGATGCAGCATCTGCGGCAGGCAGTCTGCCGGCGCGAAGGACAGCCGGGAGCTGTTCAGCCGCTTGGACACGTCGGCGGTCCGGAAGGGCTTGTCCGGCAGCGTCACGTACAGGAAGAACGCCGTCTGCTGCCGGTTGCACAGCAGGATATTCTTGCAGAAGGTCACATCCGGCGCGGCATAGGGCAGCGCCAGGCAGTCCTCCATCGTATAGGCAGCCTCGTGTTCGTGGTATTCGTGGGGAATGTCCAGGGCGCGGATCTGCGCCATGATGAACTCTTTGGTGGACATAAGGTCTCCTTTGTGTCGGGATGGAGTGGTTCAGCCGAGGCTGTCCAGCAGGGGCAGAAGCTCGCGCCAGTGCCGGATGCAGAGGGCCGGGACGTCGGCCGTTTCCGCTCCGGGCGGTGCGTAGTAGACGGGCAGCAACCCAGCGCCCAGCGCGCCGAGCACATCCGCCCGCAGCTCGTTTCCGCAGTACCAGCAGTCCTCCGCCGGCAGACCGGCGCGGCTGAGTGCTGCGCGGAAAATGAGCGGGTCGGGCTTGCGCACGCCGTAATCGCTGGATGCGATGACGAATTCGAAGGTGTGCTCCGGGATCAGGCGGGCAAAGCGCCTTGTGAGGGCTTCGCCGGTGAAGCCGAGGTTGCTGATGACGCCCGTGCGGATGCCGCGCGCCCGTAACCCGGCCAGCATTTCCGGAACACCGGGCATCACCGCGCCGGGACAGGCGGCCGTCCAGAGCAGGTCCTCCAGCTCCGCCATCGGGAGGTCGAAGCGCAGGCCCAACAGGTCGTACTTCAGCCGGAGCTGCTGGTGCTCATGCAGCTCCCAGCCCGCATGGCGGCAGGGGCGGGCAGCCAGAAAAAGCTCCGTGCCCAGCCGGGCAGCCTCCTGCGGCGTGACGCCCCGGGGATTGGCGGCAACATGGCGGAAGACGGCTTCCTCGCCGCGCAGAAAGTCCGCATCCCCATCGTTCAGCAGCGTTCCGCCGTAGTCAAACAGGATCATTTTCGGCTTGTGCATCTCCGGACACCTCCGATTTTCGGGAAAATGAGCGTTTTCGTGCAATTTCCTGTGGAAAAGATGCTGTACACATGGTATAATAAACGCAACAGCTCCGAAAATCAAGTATACAGGAGGCGTTTTTGCAATGAAGAGAAGGATCGGTATCCTGACCAGCGGCGGCGACTGCCCCGGCCTGAACGCGGCGATCCGCGGCGTGACCCGCGCGGCTTATGAAATGTTCGATGCGGAGATCGTGGGCATCCACGACGGCTATCGCGGCCTGATCGAGGGCGATTATCAGGAGATGAAGCGCAGCCAGTTCTCCGGCATCCTGACCCTGGGCGGCACCATCCTCGGCACGGCCCGCACCCCCTTCCGCGACATGCGCAAGATCGGCGAGGACAAGGTGGACAAGGTCGCGGCGATGAAGAAGACCTACAAGGATCTGAAGCTGGACTGCCTGGTGACCCTGGGCGGCAACGGCACCCACAAGACCGCCAACCTCCTCTCTGAGGAAGGCCTGAACGTTATCGGCCTGCCCAAGACCATTGACAACGACCTCTACGGCACCGACTTCACCTTCGGTTTCCACACCGCGCTGGATATCGCCACCGACGTCATCGACCGCATCCACACCACCGCTGCCAGCCATGGCCGCTGCATGGTCATCGAGATCATGGGCAACAAGGCGGGCTGGCTGACGCTGTATTCCGGCGTGGCCGGCGGCGCGGACGTGATCCTGCTGCCGGAGATCCCCTATGATATCAAGAAGGTGGCCAAGGTCGTCGAGGCCCGCGCCAAGTCCAACAAGGGCTTCACCATCCTCGCCGTGGCGGAGGGCGCCATGACGCCCGAAGAGGCCAAGATGAAGAAGAAGGAGCGCGAGGCCAAGCGCGCCGCCGAGCATTTTTCTGCCGGCGCGTATGTCGCGCAGCAGCTGCGGGAGATCGTGGGCGTGGAGGCGCGCAGCGTCGTGCCCGGCCACATCCAGCGCGGCGGCAGCCCCAATGCCTATGACCGTGTGCTCTCCACCCAGTTCGGCGTGCACGCTGCGGAGCTCATCCGCGACGGCGTGTTCGGCGTGACCGTGGCGCTCAAGGGCAACGAGATCGTCCACAACAAGCTCTCCGATATCGCGGGCGTGCCTAAGCTCGTGCCGGAAGATCACCAAATGATCGTGACGGCGAAGAACATGGGCATCTCCTTCGGCGATTGATGCCCGGCCGGTCCTGCCTGTGCGATGCGCGGCAGGGCCGCCGTTTTTCCCGAACCGACCCCAAAGAAAGGATGAACACATTGATCCCCGCTCTGATCCTCTTTGCCGCGACCTACGTGCTGATGCTCATCTTCAGCAAGTACCGCCCCTACATTGCGCTGGGCTCCGCCGCGATCTTCATCGTCACCGGCATGCTGCCGCTTGACCAGATCATTCCGGCGATCGACATGAACGTGCTGCTGATGATCGCCGGCACGATGGGTCTGGTGGCGCTGTTCATCGAGAGCAAGATGCCCGCCCTGCTGGCGGATCTGGTGATGGAGCGCGTCTCCAGCGTGCAGATGGCAGCGGTGGCGATGGCGCTGTTTGCGGGCGTGATTTCCGCGTTCATGGACAATGTCGCGACGGTGCTGATGATCGCGCCCGTTGCGCTGGAGATCTGCAGGAAGCTGAAGACGAACCCCGTGCCGTTCATCATCGGCATCGCGGTGTCCTCCAACCTGCAGGGCGCGGCGACCCTCGTGGGCGACACGACCGCCATCATGCTCGGCTCCGCGCTGGACATGAGCTTCCTGGACTTCTTCTGGTACCATGGCCGTCCGGGTATGTTCTTCGTGGTGGAGCTCGGCGCGGTGATCGCAGCGCTGATCCTGATGTTCATCTTCCGCAAGGAGAAGGGGCGCATCCCGGCAGTGGCCCAGCGCACGGTAGTCACCGACTATGTCCCGACGGTGCTGCTGCTGGGCACGATCGTGCTGCTGATCGGTGCATCCTTCATCCCCAGCAAGCCGGACGTAACCAACGGCCTGATCTGCTGTGCGCTGCTGGCGGTCGGTCTGGTGTACAGCTTCATCCGCAGGAAGGACCTCTCCGCCATCGTTGATCCCATCAAGAGCATTGATTTCCAGACCATCGGGCTGCTGCTGGGGCTGTTCCTGATGATCGCGGGTATCAAGGAGCAGGGCGTTATCGACGCGGCGGCTGACCTGCTGGCGAAGGCCGGCGGCAGCAACGTGTTCCTGCTGTACACGGTGATCGTGTGGGCTTCCGTGCTCATCTCCGCTTTCATTGACAACATCCCCTACGTGGCGACGATGATCCCCGTGATCGCCAGCCTGTCCGCGACCCTGGGCATCGACCCGACGGCGCTGTACTTCGGCCTCCTGTCCGGCGCGACTCTCGGCGGCAACTGCACGCCCATCGGCGCGTCTGCCAACATCACCGGCATCGGCATCCTGCGCAAGGCAGGCCACGAGGTCAGCACGGGCGACTTCTGCAAGATCGGCATCCCCTTCACCCTTGCCGCGGTGATTCCCGCCTATATCCTGATCTGGCTGATGTTCGGTGTCGCCTGATCTAACCGGTATATCAGAAGGCCTGCGCAGTCACGTACACTGCGCAGGCCTCCGTTTTCATTGGCGTTGCTTAGCCCTGGTTGGACATCTGGCGCTCGGCCTGCTCGATCAGGCGCTTCACCATGTAGCCGCCGATATAACCGGCCTGGCGGGAGGGCAGGTCGCCGTTATAGCCCTGCTTGAGGTTGATGCCGAGCTCGCCGGCGATCTCGTACTTCATGTTGTTCAGCGCCTGACGGGCTTCGGGCACCATCGCGCCGCGCTGGTTGGAGTTGCTGGAGCTGCTGGTGTTGTTGCTGGCGTTGTTGACGTTGATGGGGGCCTGATTCTGCTGATTGTTCATATACATGGGTGATTTCCTCCTTTTTTGTTCGGGGTCATTCCCGGTCAGGGAATGGGGGGGGAGCGGCGTGTTACTGCTGATTGCTCATCTGCCGCTCGGCCTGCTCGATCAGACGCTTCACCATGTAGCCTCCCACGTAGCCGTTCTCGCGGGAGGACAGGTTGCCGTTGTAGCCCTGCTTGAGGTTGACGCCAAGCTCGCGCGCGATCTCGTACTTCATGTTGTTCAGCGCGCCGCGTGCCTCGGGAACCATCTGGCCCTTCGAGTTCTGGTTGCTCATTCCGTTTCACCTCCTGCTCCAGATTGAAGCGGCTCCGGATGCATGTCCTGCCGGCGTCCGGAGGCCGCCCGCGTCGATCATCCGTCCGGTTGCTTCGGTAGCTATTCTGCGCGCTTTGCCGCCGTTTACGCTGGGAATGCCTTGCACGAATGGCACCGGCCGGGAAGGCTGCACGAAAAAAGCAGCGCCATGCCGTGAGCGCTGCCGGGGAAATCCTGTTCCATTGTCCGCAGGCAGCGCCGCCGCCGTGCCGTTCCCCGACGGAAGCCGGACGGCATGGAGCCGGTCGGTCGGGGAGGGTGTGAGGCGCGGGGGCTGCTGTGCCTTCTTGCGTAAAACGGCTGCGCCCTCCCGGATGGAAGAGCGCAGCGCGGGCTGCCCTGTCATGATATGCATTCCGGCGGAGATTATGCCTGGGCGGAGTTGATCTTGCGGATGATCGCGTCCAGATCAGTCTGCAGCGCAGTCATGTCGGACATGGTCTCCAGCTTCTCGCCCAGGGATTCCAGCGCGTCCATGATCGCGGGATCGGACGTGACGGCGATGGTGGAGACGCCGTTGATCACGCTGTCGATGCGCTCCTTGACGATGCCGCGGAGCCGGTCGTCGATGCCGGCCTTGTACTGATCGTCAAATTCGAGGGCGACGGCGGCTTTGTTGCCGGCGATGACGACCTGCGCGTCATCCACCTCGCTCAGCCGTTCCAGCTCGTTCTCGATCTGCTCCACTACCCGGCGCGCCTTGTCCATCGAGGTCACGCCGGTGGACTCAGGCACTGCGGTCGGCTGCCCGGTCAGGCTGTCGACCATGTCGCCGGCAGCCTCGCCCATGTCATCCATTCCCTCCTGAAGGTCGGGAAGCATGCCGGTGGCTTCGGGCAGCATATCCGGGAAGGTCGTCGTGGTCGGCGCGGGCGAATTGGTGGCGGTGGTCATGTCGGGACCGGTGGTGCAGGCCGTCATCATCATCGCCGCGCTCAGCAGGCTCAGGGTCAAAAGAATCTTTTTCATGATGTTTCACCTCCTCGTGCCGTAGTGTGCGCAGGGAATGGCAGATACAGTCATGAAAAATTTACACCGTTCAGCCTTGCGAACCGCGCCCGATGCGCATATAATAGAAAGGTAAAGAACGAAAGCAGATCCAAGGAGGATGCGATATGGCAGGTGTGCTGGAGCAGCTGCTGTCGCTGGCGGCGGCAGGAACGATGCTGATCTCCTCATCTTTGACGACCGCTGCGCCGCACAATGACGTGGACGGCCTGCTGTTTTTGCAGAACAGGCAGTGGCGCGTGAGCCGCTATTTTGAGCCGGAGACCCTGAAGGCCTCCGTGCCCGGTCAGCTGCAGGACATGCGGGCGGACGCGGCGAAGGCGCTGGAGGAGATGTTCGCGGCCTGCAAGGCGGACATCGGCGTGACCCTCAAGGCCGTCAGCGGCTACCGGAGTTATCAGCGGCAGGCGACGATCTATCAGAACAAGCTCGAGCGCGTCGGCTCCAAGGCCAAGGCGGACGAATATGTGGCCCGTCCCGGCGCCTCGGAGCACCAGCTGGGCCTGGCGATGGACGTGGGCCAGAAGAGCGACGATGTGAACCTGACCTCCTCCTTCGGCAAGACGAAGGGCGGCAAGTGGGTCAAGGAGCACTGCTGGGAGTACGGCTTCATCCTGCGGTATCAGGAGGGCTGGGAGGACGTGACCGGCTATGCCTATGAGCCGTGGCACGTGCGCTATGTCGGCAAGGAGAATGCGAAACTGATCCATGAGGCGGATATGCCCCTGGAAACCTACCTCCTGCTTCTGCGGGAGGAAAGGCTGATGGAGATCGTGCTGGGACAGGAGGAAAAGGCGGAATGAAGCATCTGATCAGGCGGATGGGCGCGCTGGCGCTTGTGCTGCTGATGGCCGCGGGCATCCCTGCGCTGGCCGAGGGCTGGGACCCGGACGAGGATTTCTCCTTCAGCGACGTGGCCGGCATCGGGATGATCATGTATAACAATGTGCCGTGGAATTTCCCGGTGGACATGATGGAGATGGATCCGGAGCTGGTGCTGCTGGTCAACAAGCAGATGTTCCTGTCCAAGGACCATGTCCCGGAGGACCTGGTGACGCTGAAGGCACTGAAGCTGGATAAGGAAGGCAACAACACAAGCGGCGGCGTCCGCCGGGTGAGCAGCGATATGCAGCTTCGCCGGGAATGCGCTGAAGCGCTGGTGAAGCTGTGCGACGCCGCGCGGGCGGAGGGGCATGAGCTGTACCTGAAGAGTGCTTATCGTTCTTATAGGACGCAGGATACCATGTACTACAACCGTCTGAAGAAGAACGGCTACGACGACGGCTGGGTCACCAAGCCCGGCGCGAGCGACCATCAGACGGGCTTGGGCTGCGACGTGGTGCCGAAGAACTGGACCGATCGCGGCATGAACGAGGACATGGCGAAGGAAGAGGAGACCCAGTGGATGGCGGCCAACTGCGCCCGCTTTGGCTTCATCCTGCGCTACCCCAAGGACAAGGAGGATGTGACGGAGATCAACTACGAGCCGTGGCACCTGCGCTACGTCGGCATCCCCGCCGCCACCTACATCATGGACAACGGCCTGTGCCTGGAGGAATTCCACGCCCAGCTGATGACCGCGATCGACGAATTCATCGCTGCCGGCGGCCCTGCATCGCTGGTGGAGGACTTCATTCAGGTCTCCGCCGAAGACAAATACGACTGATCAGCCCTGTCTGACAGCCCAACCCCATGGCTTCCACCGAGGCCATGGGGTTTTCTTTTGCCTTAATTGTTTACAGATTGTTCATAAATAGACCATCTTTGACTATTGACTTTCTTTGACCAATGCGGTAGAATGTAATCACGGTGAAGGCAAGAGCACCGGAATGAATGAAAAGCAGATCGACCGACGAATGTCAGGAGGAATGAATATTATGATGTACACTGTGAATATGAACGCCAACCGCATGATCCCCCGTCCCCGCCGCATGCTGGACGATCCCTTCTTCCGCAGCGTGATGGGTATGGAGCCCCGCCCGCGCACCCCGGGCATGCGCGTCGATGTGCGTGAGACGGACGACGCCTACATCCTGGAGGCGGAGCTGCCCGGCGTGTCGCCCGAGGAGATCACCCTGACCACGGAGAATGACACGCTGACCATCGCTGCAGAGCTGCGCCGCCGCAACGCCCGCGTAGAGCGCCGCTTCCAGCTCGAGGGCATCCGGCAGGAGGACATCGCAGCCGATTGCGAGAACGGCCTGCTGACCGTCACGCTGCCCAAGGAGAAGCCGGAGGGCGCGAAGGCTCTGCGCCGGATCGCCATCGGTGCCGCTGCGTCTGAACCCACCCCCTGTCTCCCCGAACCCACCGAAGCATGATCCCATAAGACGGATGCCGCCCGAGCAGCATCCGTCTTTTTAACTTGCACGCGAATACACCCCAAAAGGAACCGCGAGCCCCGATCGCGCAAAGGGTCAAGGGATGAAATCCCTTGCGGGGTGGAGGGGCAGCGCCCCTCCCCGCCGGAGGCCGCCGCTCACAATACAGGACACGCCCCCGGAGCGATCTGCATCCGGGGGCGTGAAGCATGTTGCGGGGATCAAAGGACCGGTTCGCCGTTGACGAAGACCTGCTGGGCGCGGGCCTGAATGTCGCGGAGGGGGTCGCCGCAGAAGACGGCGATGTCCGCGTCCTTGCCGACCTCCAGGGAGCCGACGCGGTCCGCGATGCCCGCGACCTTCGCGGGATTGATGGTGATGGCGCGCCAGGCAGCGGCCTCATCCAGACCCTCGCGGACGGCAAGACCCGCGCACAGGGGCAGGTAGTTGAGCGGGATGACGGGCGCATCGGTGATGATGCAGACCTCCATGCCGGCCTTGTTGAGGATGCCGGGAGTCTCGAAGCTCTTCTCCTTCAGCTCGAACTTGCTCTTGCTGCCCAGGCTCGGGCCGACCAGCACAGGCTTGCCCGCTTCCACCAGCTTATCGACGATCAGGTGTCCCTCGGTCACGTGGTCGAGGGTGACGTCCACGTCGAACTCGCGGCATACGCGCAGCACCGTCAGGATGTCGTCCGCGCGGTGGGCGTGGGCCTTCAGGGGCATTTCCTTGCGGATGACGGGCAGCATGGCTTCCATCTGGAAATCGAAGGGAGCGGGCTTGCCCTCGGCCTTGGCGGCCTCGATGTCCGCGGCGTACTTCTTCGCCTTGGCCAGCGTGCCGCGCAGCAGCGCTGCCACGCCCATGCGGGTGATGGGCAGCTTCTTGCCGTTCTGGCCGTAGCAGCCCTTGGGGTTTTCGCCCATGGCGATCTTCATGGCGACGGCGGGGCGGAGGATCATGTCATCCACGCAGGAGCCGTGCAGCTTGATGGCGCAGAAGGTGCCGCCGATGACGTTGGCGCTGCCGGGGCCGGTGACGGCGGTGGTCACGCCGCCTGCCAGCGCCACGTCGAAGGCCTCGTCGTTGGGGTTGATCGCGTCGATGGCGCGCATTTCGGGGGTCACGGGGTTGGACATCTCGTTGTAGTCCGCGCCCTCCCAGCGCACGGCCTCCTCATGCAGGCCGATGTGGGTGTGCGCGTCGATGAAGCCGGGGGTTACGAGGCATCCCTTTGCATCAAAGACCTCGCAGCCGGCGGGGGCGTCGACCGTTTCGCCGATGGCGGCGATCTTACCTGCGTCGATCAGCAGCTGACCGCAGGGGATGTCGGGGGAGGTGATGGGCTTGAGGTGCGCGTTGATGATGTGCAGCATGGGGAGGCTCCTTTCGTCAGTTGGTGTCGGGCGGCGGAAACGGAATCAGCTGTACGGGTTCATGTGATCATCCATCAGCACCAGGCCCACCTTCTTCAGGTCGTAGGGGGTCGCCTGATAGACGAAGTAGTTCAGCCAGTTGCAGTAGAGCAGGTTTGCGCTGGAGCGCCAGGTGCAGACCGGCTCCTTCGTCGGGTCGTCGTCCGGGAAGTAGTTGCAGGGCACGTCCGGGTTGATGCCGGCGTTGACGTCGCGGGTGTATTCGCCCAGCAGCGTGTCCGCGTCGTACTCGGAGTGGCCGGTGATGAAGATCTGCCGTCCGCCGTGGGTGGCGATGGCGTACACGCCCGCCTCGTCCGATTCGGCCAGCACCTTCAGCTCCGGGCGCTTGAGGATGTCCTCCTTCTCCATGGTGGTGTAGCGGCTCTGGGGCACCATGAACGTGTCGTCAAAGCCGCGGAACAGGATCGAATTCTTGTGCACCACCCGGTGGCGGTACACGCCGGAGAGTTTTTTCGGCAGCGCCTTCTTCGGCACGCCCCAGTGATAGTACAGTCCAGCCTGGGCGCCCCAGCAGATGTGGAACGTGGAGGTCACGTGGGTCTTCGTCCATTCGAAGATCGTGCAGAGCTCCTCCCAGTAATCGACCTCCTCAAAGGGCAGCTGCTCCACCGGCGCGCCGGTAATCACCATGCCGTCGTAGGTGTTGTCCTTTACCTGGTCGAAGGTCTTGTAGAACGCCAGCATGTGCTCGGCGGAGGTGTTCTTGCTCACGTGGGAGGAGACCATCAGCAGGTCGAGCTCCACCTGCAGGGGCGTGTTGCCCAGCAGGCGGGCAAGCTGCGTTTCAGTGGCGATCTTGGTGGGCATCAGGTTCAGCAGCAGGATCTTCAGCGGGCGGATGTCCTGCGAGATAGCGCGGTTGTCCGCCATGACGAAAATGTTCTCGCTCCGCAGCTTTGCAGCGGCGGGCAGGTCGTTGGGAATCTTGATAGGCAGGGTCTTCGACCCCCTTTCATGTTATTGGGGCATACCAAGGGTCTCGGACCCGGATCAGCCAAGGAGCTTCCTGGCGATCTCGACCGACGCGCGGGCGTCCCGGGCATAATGCGCCCCCATGGACGCGGCGTATTCCGGGGTGACCACCGCGCCGCCGACCATGATGGCGGGCGGATCGGGCAGCTGCTGCAGCTGGCGGACGGTTTCCGCCATGGCGGGCAGCGTCGTGGTCATCAGCGCGGACAGGCCGACGAGCCGCACGTTCTCCCTCACGGCCGCCTCGACGATCGTTTCCGGCGCCACATCCCGGCCCAGGTCGATCATCTCGTAGCCGTAGTTCGCCATCACCGTTTTGACGATGTTCTTGCCGATATCGTGGATATCACCCTTGACGGTGGCGATGATGACCTTTGCCTTGCGGACGGTCTCGCCGCCGTTTGCGGCAAGATCCTCCTGAATGACGGCGAACACCGCCTGTGCTGCCTGCGCAGCGGACAGGAGCTGGGGCAGGAATGCGCGCCCGGCCTCATAATCCGCGCCGACCTTGTCCAGCGCGGGGATCAGGTGCTCCTCGACCAGCGCAAGGCCGGGCGTCTCCGACAGTGCGGTCTTGGCAAGCCGGGCAGCGTCTGCCTTCAGGCCGCGGACGATCGCCTCGTCCAGCGTCATCGCGGCGGCAGGTGCGGCAGCCCTGGGCGCAGCCTCCGCAGGCTGGGCGAAGCGCTGCACGTACGCGCTGCACTGCGCGTCCTCGCCGGACAGGACGCGGAAGGCGGCTACCGCGTCCATCATTTCCTTCTGGTTGGGGTTGATGATGGGCAGCGTGAGTCCGGCGGACAGCGCCCGGATCAGGAAGGTCTGCGTGACCAGCAGCCGGTTGGGCAGGCCAAAGGAGATGTTTGACACGCCCAGCACCGTGCGCAGCTTCAGGATATTCGTCACGCGCCGGATGGCTTCGAGGGTCTCCTCCGCCTGATCCTGCTGGGCCGAGACGGTCAGCGTCAGGCAGTCGATCCACAGGTCCTCCTGGGGGATGCCGTGGGCGAGGGCCGCCTTGAGGATGTTGTGGGCGATGCGCGTGCGCTGTCCGGCGGTCTTGGGCAGGCCGTTTTCGTCCAGCGTCAGGCCGACGACCGCCGCGCCGTACTTCTTCACGATGGGCAGGAGCTTCTCCAGCACCCGGGGGTCGCCGTTGACAGAGTTGACGACGGCCTTGCCGTTGTAGACGCGCAGGGCGGCCGCGAGGGCCTCGGCGTTGGTGGAGTCCAGCTGGAGGGGGAGCGTGGTCGCCTCCTGGAGCTTCTGCACCACGTGGGGCAGCATCGCGACCTCGTCCACGCCGGGATAGCCGACGTTCACATCGAGGATCGACGCGCCCGCATCCTCCTGCGCGATCGCCACGTCCACGATGTAGTCCAGATCGTTCTCCAGCAGCGCCTGCTGGAAGCGCTTCTTGCCCGTGGGGTTGATGCGCTCGCCGATGACGCGCACGCCGTCGATCACAACGGGCGTGGTGGGCGTGCAGACGATGCTGCGGGGGGTATGGGTGCGCTCGCCGGGGGTCAGGTCCCTGACCGCCTCATTGAGCGCGCGGATGTAGTCCGGGTTCGTGCCGCAGCAGCCGCCCACGATGGACACGCCGGCCTTCACGGCGTCGACCATCGCCTGCGCGAAGGCGTCGGGCGACAGGTCGTAGTGGCCGTCCACCGGGTCGGGGAGGCCTGCGTTGGGCTTGGCGATGACAGGCAGGCGCGTGGCGGCGCACAGCTCGCGCAGCACCGGCAGCAGCTGCTGCGGGCCGAGGGAGCAGTTCAGGCCGATCGCGTCCGCGCCCAGGCTCTCCAGCGTCGCGGCCATGGAAGCCACCGTGCAGCCGGTGAAGGTGCGGCCGCTCTCGTCGAAGGTCATCGTGACCATGACGGGCAGGCCGGTCGCCTCCTTCACGGCGAGGAGCGCGGCCTTCGCCTCGTACAGGTCGGTCATCGTCTCGATCACCGCCAGGTCAGCCCCGGCGCGTTCGCCTGCTGCGGCGATCTCGGCGAACATGCCGACCGCCTCCTCAAAGGGCAGCGTGCCCAGCGGGGCGAGCAGCTCGCCCAGGGGGCCGATGTCCACGGCGACCTTCGCGTCCGTCCCGGCGCATGCGGCCTTCGCGGCCTGTACCGCCGCCGACACGACCTCGTCCACCGTCCGGCCGTGCTTTTGCAGCTTCCGCCGGTTGGCGCCGAAGGTGTTCGCGTAGACGATCTGCGCGCCGGCGGCGATGTACTGCCGGTGGATGTCCGTCAGCAGCGCCGGGTTGGTCAGCGCCAGCAGCTCCGGCAGCTCGCCGGGCTTAAGGCCTGCGCGCTGGAGCATCGTGCCCATCGCGCCGTCCAGAAAATACAGCTTTCCATGTTCAAACAGCACAGGTTTTCCCTGCCTTTCGTAGCGTACAGCTTTGGTTCATCGAACAGTGGGCGCATCCGCGGATCCTCGCCATCTGCGGCGAATCCGATACGCCGATCAGCGCGGTGACGCTCTTTTGCGGGATCATCAGGAGCGAGGGGGTCACGGTCACGCCGATGCGCTGCCCGCCGCACAGGTCGAGCAGCTGCGGCTGAATTGCCAGCGGCAGATCGCCGTACCCGGGGGAGAAGCGGTCCGTGAGGTACATTCCGGGACAGCGGCTGCGGATCTCCTCTTCCGCCTCGTCGCAGGCAGCCTCCACATAAGCGCTGCCCAATGTGTCCAGCATGACTGCGCTGGACATGTCGCGCATCTGCATGCGCCGGACGAGGGTATCGAATTCTATCCCCAGCGTACAGGTCAGCACCGCGCAGCGCTGACAGGAATGCAGCATCCTTTCCGCGCTCTGACCGGTCAGGAGTATATCTCCCAAAAGGATACCGTCATCGCTGCGCGTGAGCGGCATCATTCTCCACAAAAAACGGGGTTTGATTTGGGAAGAAATCTCGTCCGCGAGCAGTGTCATCTGCCTGCGGATGGTGTTTTCCGGATCGCTGCGGATGCCGAGGTAGCGCAGCGCCTCGTCGATATTGGGCTGCATGCGGCCGCCTCCTGTCTGTAATGCATCTATTATACATGCTTCGGGGGAAAAAGTACAGCGCCGGACTGTTCTAAATCCAATACAACAAGGAAAACGGAGGCCGGAGCCTCCGCTGTCAGTCGGTTGTGATGCCCATATGAGCCAGTTCGGCCTGCAGGACAGACGAGAAGCCCTGAATGGCCGGCGTCAGCGCCTCTGCAAAGGCGAGCGTATCCGCCTGCCGGATCAGCAACGGATCCCTGCGGACGGCGAGCGCCCGTTTCAGTGCTTCCTCATCCGGGCACAGATGGTTCTCCAGCGCCCATTCTGCCGCCTGCGTCTTCGTGATCACTGCTTCATGGCGCAGGGTGTACAGCCCCCGGGCGATGTCGAGCATCCATCCGAAGGCATAGAGCGACGGCCCGCCGCGCCCGTGCTGCCGGATCGCCCGCAGATGCACAGCGACGTCCCGGAACAGGTCGTCCGAGGTGGGTATTGGAAGGATGCTGCGCACATCCTCCCCGTGCAGCAGACGGCCTGCGTGATGGAGCTCCCACAGGTCGAAGCTGCTGAGGTCGTGCCTGTTCTTGATGCGCTGTCCGCTCGTGCCCCAGTACACAACATCGCAAGGGTATCCTTTCAGGAATGCATCCAGCGGCAGGATCCCGCCCTCAAACGCACGCGCATGCTTTGCATCGGGGTATTGATTCGGGAGTGCTTGCCGCAGCGTCAGCAGCGCATCAGCCTGCAGACCGGTCAAAGCCTCCCGCGTCAGGATCAGCAGGTCGATATCGCTCCAGCCCGGGCGGAAATCCCCCATGGCTGCAGAGCCGTACAGATAGATCGTCGGCGAATCCGGCACGATGGCCGTGATAGCCTGCGTCATCAGGCGAATGGACGTCTCCATGGCGGACCTCACTGGAAGATGCTGCCGATCAGGGCGGCGGCGTTGGTCAGCTGTTCCCAGTGGACAGTCTTGCCCATGGCGTATTCCAGCGCGATCAGCAGCACCAGATGCAGCGGGTAGATCGCGTATCCCAGCCAGCGGGGCATGGACACGCGGGGCATGCGGGTTTGCAGGACGACCGGCTCCCGGTGAGGCAGCTGCAGGCGGATCTCGTCCGGCCAGATCATCAGCGGCAGCGCAAGGATGGCAAGTGTCTGCAGCTTGAGCCACGGCGCGATCACCGGACCGACGAGGGAGCGGGTGAGCGGCGCGACCTGAATGCCGCAGATGGAGGTGACGCTGGCGCCGCTGCCGCCCCAGAAGAGACAGAAGGCGATCATCACCGCGGCGATGCTCTTCCGGCTGTCCCGGACGGCCCAGAGCAGGCAGATCAGCAGCACGCCCTTCCAGCCGTAGCTGGCTGCGTCGCAGTTGAGCAGCTGCGAAACGAGCATCGCCCCCACCGGCGCCCAGATGTGGCTCAGCCAGCGCTTTTCCTGCATGCCCCACACGCCGATCAGGCCGAGCAGCAGCGTCAGGAAGATGTTGGGCACGTTAATCGGGTGATGCAGGGCGACCATATATATCGGCTGGGAAATCAGCCCGACGAGGGCAAGGCGCATCAGGTATCGGGGCATGGAGCGCGTATGGCTGGCGCCCACGACCATGCACCAGCAGTACAGCGGAAAGGCGAGCCGCCCCAGCATCCGCAGCTCGGTCACGGTGGGGAAGCACATCTTGCCCGCGTGGTCGCAGAACATGAAGACAAGCGCGAGCAGCTTCAGCAGTCCCGTGCTGGTATTGCCTGCAATCGGGGACGCAGGCAGCTTTTCGGTGCGGATCATGGTGGGGATCGCTCCTTTCGGGTATGGCATGGTGACAGTATACCGCAACTTCAGGCAGGAATCAAGGCGATTTCACATGCCCGTCACGCGGAAAGGGTATCATGTCAGCATGAGCAGATGGACGGGAGGGATGAGGATGCGCAGGACACGCAGAGCGATCGTGCTGATTGTTGTGGTGCTGCTGGCTGTGTCGTGCACCCTGCTGCTGCGGGAGGAGCCGCAGACCCGTCCCGCCGGCAGGAACAGCGTCGGCTACGGGCTTGTTCTGCTGAATGAGGACGAGCGCGTGTATGTGCTGGCTGTGTCGGAGCAAAGTCCTGCGGATCTGTCCGGCCTTGAGCCGGGGGACTACATCACCCGGGTAAACGGCGAGCCGGTCGGGACGATGGAGGCGCTGGACGAACTGCTGATTGGCAGCCCGAAAGCGCCCGAACTGACCATTGTGCGGCGGAGACAGGAGCTTTCCCTCACCCTCTCGGGAAGATAGGTCTTGCATTTCCCGGCCGGAGGAATTATACTGCAGACAGGTGACAGAACAGGAGGAACCGGCATGACCATTCTCATCGTGGATGACGAGGCGAATATCCGCAGCATGATCCGCAAATACGCGTCCTATGAAGGCTATCAGGCCGACGAAGCCGCCGACGGGCTGGAGGCAGTCGAAAAATGCCGCAAGCACGATTATGATCTGGTCATCATGGACGTGATGATGCCGCAGCTGGACGGCTTCTCGGCCTGCCGGGAGATCCGCAGCTTCTCGGACGTGCCGATGCTGATGCTCTCCGCCCGGGGCGAGGAGTATGACCGGATCCACGGGTTCGAGCTGGGCGTGGACGACTATGTGGTCAAGCCCTTTTCGCCGCGCGAGCTGATGATGCGTATCGCCGCCATCATCAAGCGCAGCAGCGGTCAGGAGCGGGACAGCGTCGCCATCGGCGACATGGTGGTGGACTTCACTGCCCGCCGGGTGACGATCGGCGAGCAGACGCTGTCCCTCTCGCCCAAGGAGTATGAGCTGCTGTTCTATATGGTGCGCAACCGCGGCATCGCCCTGACGCGGGAACGCCTGATCAGCGAGGTCTGGGGCTACGATTTCTACGGCGACGACCGGACGCTGGACACGCACATCAAGCTTCTGCGGAAGAGTCTGGGCGCATATGCCGACCGGATCACGACTCTCAGAGGAGTGGGATACCGCTTTGAAAAGGAATGACGGAACGCCCGTGAACCGCGGCCGGAGCGCCGCAGGCATTCGCCGCCGGATGATGATGTATCTGGCGGCTTTTGTGGCGTTCGTGCTTGCGCTTTTGTGGCTGTTCCAGATCGTGTTTCTGAACGACTTCTACCGATGGAACAAGACCTGGCAGATCAGGCAGGCCTCCGATGCGGTCGCGGAGAATCTGGACAACGAGCACCTCGGTGCGCTGATCGAGCACCTGGCCGGCCGCAACGACGTGTGTATCCTGCTGATGGACCAGTACGGCAAGACCATCCGCTCCAGCGAGGACATCCGCTTCTGCCTGATCCACCGGATGACCAAGCGGGATCTGCAGTTCTGGTGCGATATGGCGCCCGAGGACGGCAGCGTCCTGACGGAGCTGTTCAACGTGCGGCCGCAGATGGATGCGCCGATCAACGAGCGGAGCTTCCGGGGCAAGGTGCCGCCGGTCGTGTCCGAGCAGCAGCAGAGCCTGCTGTGCGCCCGGCGCGTGACGCTCACGGACGGGACGGCCGGATATCTGCTGCTCAACTCCATCATCACGCCCCTGGACGGGACGGTGGAGACCCTCCGGGTGCAGCTGTTGATCATCACGCTGGTCGTGGCAGCTGGGGCGCTGACCCTCGCCTGGGGGATCTCCAGGAAGATCGCCCGGCCCATCATCGAAACCAACGAAGCGGCCCGCAGCCTCGCCCGGGGACAGTATTCGCTGCCGGAAAACGGCTGTGCGTACCGGGAGATGGCGGAGCTGAACGCCACGCTCGTCCAGGCGGCGCATGAGCTGTCGCAGGTGGACCGGCTGCAGCACGAGCTGATCGCCAACATCAGCCATGACCTTCGCACGCCGCTGACGATGATTGGCGGCTATGCGGAGATGATGCGCGACCTTCCCGGCGAGGCGACGCCGGAGAACATGCAGATCGTCATCGACGAAACGAACCGCCTGACGAGTCTCGTATCGGAGCTGCTGGACTTTTCGCGCCTGCAGACCGGCAATGCGGCCATGGAACCGGCTGTGTTCTGCCTCACGGACAGCGTGGAGGGCATCGTGCAGCGCGTCGGGCGGCTGACGGAAAAGGACGGCTACCGCGTCTCCTTCCGGCCGCAGGAGCGCGTCTTCATCAACGCCGATGAAAAGCGGATCGGCCAGGTGGTGTACAACCTGCTGGGCAATGCGCTGACCTATACCGGGGAGGACCGGATGGTCGAGCTGATGCAGGAAACGCGCGGCGCAGTCGTTCGGGTGAGCATCCGCGACACCGGCAAGGGCATCCCGCAGGAGGAGCTGCCGCTGATCTGGAACCGCTATTACCGTGCCCATGAGAGTCACCGCCGTGCCGTCATCGGCAGCGGACTGGGCCTGTCCATCGTGCAGAGCATCCTCGAAAAACACGGCATGGTCTACGGTGTGGACAGCCGGGAAGGCGAGGGAACGACCTTCTGGTTCGAGGCGGAGATCGCCGAAAAACCTCAGGAACAGGATATCTGACGTCGATCTGCTGCATGGTAGCCCTGTGCAGCAGGTTTTTTGTGTCGATATGGCGAATGAGTATTGACAAAATAAAACGAAAATATTACAATAAAATTAAGAATTGGAGGTGCGCGTATGAAACGTATGTTGATCCTGTTGCTGGTATGCTGCTTTCTGCCGCTGGCCGTGCTGGCGGAGGAGAAGGGTGGCTTCGTCCTGACAGCGACGGTCGCGGCGGAGGAGAGCGCGCTGCTGTCCCTGCCGGTCGAGGACTCGGCGCAGCTGCTGTCCCTTGCCAAAGGGGACGCGCTGACCATCACCGCGCTGGGCACCGCCTATTGCGAGGCACTCGCCGGCGATGCGGCGGGCTATGTGGCGACCGCTGACATCGCCTTCGACGTGATGGCTGGGGAGCCGACACGCCTCGGGATCGTCGACGTTTCCCCCACGAACCTCCTCCACGGCCACATGTCCCTGCGGGAGAGCGCAAGCACGAAGTCGGCTGCCCTGTGCAGAATGGCCAAGGGGTGCCTCGTGCTGATCATCGGCGAGGATAACGGCATGTACCATCTGGCGATGCCGGGGTACATCGGCTACGGCCAGAAGAAGAACATCGACGATGACGTGAAGCCGGTCGGATACCGCATCGCCTATGTGAAGAACGATGACGCGGTGCATCTGCGGCTGGACAGCCGGTACGGGGAGAACTGGATCGTCATGAAGCTGGAGCCGGGTACGCCGGTGCAGTTCATCCGGAACCCCAACGGCTGGGCGCAGGTGGAGGTGGCGGGTCATCGCGGACGCATCGTGGCGAAGTACCTGAGCTTCGACGCCCCTGAAGCAGAATAAAAGAGCGGCTGCCAGTGCACATCAGCATGGCAGCCGCTCCTGTGTTTATCCGAGGGAATAGACGCTCCTGACGCGCAGGTTCTCCGCCTTGCCGCGCAGGATGCGGACGCGCTTCTCGCCATCGCCGTTCATGTCGAAGGCGTTGTCGCTCAGCAGCATGTCCGGGTCGTCGGATTCGATCCACACCTGTCGCGCAAAGGCGCGGGCCTGCACGACGATCTCGTCGCCTTCCGCCCGGGCGGTGAGCTGCGGATCGAGGAAGTCGAAGTGCTTCGGGGCGCAGAAGATCGCCGTGCCCTCGCTGACCGTTTCGCCATTGACTGCGAAGCGGAAGCTGACGTAATGCCCGGTGAGGCTGGCGTCGTCAAAGCACAGCTTGTCCAGCCAGCAGGCGGAGAGCGCGGGGACGGTCAGGTCCTCGCTGCCCTCGCGGACGATCGTGCCGTCAGCCGTGCGCAGCGCCCAGTGCACCGTACCGGTCACGGGCTCGCAGGTCTCGTTCGCCACGTTCAGGCGGATGCTGCGTTCGATGGGCTCCGCGCGGTACTCGTTGATCTTTGGGTTCTGGCTCAGTTCGCCCTCCTCCTCGCAGGAGATCATCACCGGTGCGAAGAACCGCTTCGCCGCGTAGTGCAGCGCCTTCCAGCGGCCGTAATAGTCGATCGAGGACCAGCTCGCCACCGGCCAGCAGTCGTTCAGCTGCCAGATGATCGCGCCCATGCAGCGTCCGCGGTGCCGCCGCCAGTGCTCCACGCCGTAGCGGATGGCCTCGGCCTGCAGGAGCTGGGAGGCATAGAGCAGGTCGTCGAAGCTGGTGGGGTACTTGAAGGTCTGGGCGAGGTAGGCGAGGATCTTGCCGTTGGCGGCGCCGTTGCGCTGGTGGCGCTCCATGATGCGGCTGAAGATATTGCGGTCGCCGGGTTCGGTGAAGCTCTCGACGGTTTTGAGGCAGGGGAAGGACTGGAAGCCGAACTCCGAGGCGTAGCGGAAGTGGAACTTGCGGTACTCCGTGAAGGGCTTCTCGCCGTGCCACACGTCCCAGTAGTGCACATCGCCCCGGTTGAAGTCATTGGCGTTGTCGAAGCAGCCGCCAGATGAAGGCGACGCGGGCCACCAGAAGGTGTCGGGGGCATGCTCCTTCACGATGGCGGGGAGGATGTATTCGAACATCTTCACATAGTCCGTCACGTGATGGCGTGCCTTGGGGCTGAAGGAGTTTGCGTCGCCGCGGACGAGGGCGTCATTGGCATAGCCCATGAACATCTCCATCTCGTTGTTGCCGCAGATGAGGGCCAGCGACGGATGGTGGTGCAGGCGCTGGACGTTCTGCTCGGTCTCCACGCGGATGGAGGCTTCAAAGTCCTCCGTCAGGTCATAGAACGCGCAGGCGTACATCAGGTCCTGCCAGACCAGCAGGCCCAGCTCGTCGCAGATGTCGTAAAAGCCGTCGAAGGTCGGCGCATAGGCGCTGACGAGCGACTGCGATTGCCCGCAATCGCCGGGCGAAGCCGGGCGCGAGCCAACAGGCTTGGGATCGGCCGAGGATGGATAGTAACCGCCGCCCCAGATGCGGATGGTGTTGAAATTCGCCAGCGCCGCATCCTCCAGCAGCCGGCGGGTGCGCTCCGGGGTCACGCGGGAGAGAATGTTGTCCTCGGGGATGTAGTCCGCGCCCATGGCGAAGATCTTTTTGCCGTTCACGATGTGACAGAACTCCTCGCCCCATTCATCCTTCTCGCGGCTGATGGAGAGGGTGCGCAGGCCGATGCGGCGGATGTGCGCATCGGTCACGGCGCCGCCGACAACGAGGCGGACTTCCACCGTGTAGAGCGGCTGATCGCCATACCCGCGGGGCCACCAGAGCTGCGGGCTGGCGATGTGCAGGCGGCAGTCCGTGCCGTACCAGCTTTGCAGGGGCGAGGTCTGCACGGTGCCGTCAGGGGCGGTCAGGACGACCTGCCACTGCGGAGCTGCATCGCGCCGGGCGTGGACAAGGTGTGGATAAACAATGACGGTGACGGTGCCGTCCTCGTGGTGCTCCTGACGGAAATCGACCTCGCTGATGCATGCGTCGTCCCATAGGGTCAGGTAGATCGGCCGCCAGATGCCCGCATCGGGCAGACGGGGACCCCAGTCCCAGCCGAACATGCAGTGGGCCTTGCGCAGGTGGCGGAAGCCGGGCGTCGCGTCGGAGGACTCCCAGCCGGGAGCCTGCGATGCCTTCTCCGCGCAGTAGTTGATCGGGCTGTCGAAGCGGATGGCCAGCGTGTTCTCGCCCTCGCGCAGGTAGGGGCAGTTGCTGGCCTTGAGGGGGATGGTCCAGGTGATGTGCATGTTGTTCGCGTCCTCGACGGGATGGCCGTTGACGAACACATGCGCCAGGGTGTCCAGACCCTCGCAGACCAGCTCGATGCGGTCGCGGGCGAGGTCTTCCGCCGTCAGGGTGAAAGTGCGGACATACTCCCAGTCCTTCTTCATCAGCTCGAAGGCGGCCAGCTCGTTGTCGCGGTAAAAGGGATCGGCAAGGGTGCCGTCGCGCATCAGGTCAGCATAAACGCTGCCCGGGACGACTGCCTCGTGCCATGCGTCGGTTCCAGCCTCGCGCATGCGCCATGCGCCGCCGAGGTCGATGATCGTCTTGTGCATTTTTCGCGCTCCTTTGCAGGATTTGCTTGTATCATAGCATATCGCGCGAAGGGTGTCAATCGTCCCAGCCCATGCGGGCGTCGTATTCCTCCTCGGTTTCCAGATGGGTATTGTCGCCCAGCAGCACCAGCTCAACCTCCGGGTCGAAAGCCATATATTCGACGAGGGCGACGCTGGCGGGGATCTCCACGCGGGTCAGGGGGACAAGGTAGAAGGCCCATTCCTCGATGCGCGTCACGCCATCGGGGATGACGATCTCCGTCAGGTCGGTGCAGCTGAAGGTGAGGTGGCGGATCTCAGTCAGCCCGGCGGGCAATGCGATTTCGGTCAGCCCGCAGCAGTTGAACGCCCCTGCGCCAATCTCCGTGACGCCGGCGGGGAGGTCGATGTGCGTGAGATAGAGCCATTCGTCGAAGACGCGGGGGCCGATGGCGGTCAGCGTATCGGGAAGAACAGGGGCGTCTGCAACGTTCCAGTTGTACAGACAGGCCTCGCCCAGTCGCCGCACCTCCGGCAAGGGGCTGTTTTGCGCTGAAGGCGCAGTGTAGAGCAGCGTGCTGGTGCGCGTGTCGATGAGAAATCCATCTTCACAGGTGAAGCATGCGTTGTCCGGGTGGACGGTAATCGCCGGGTCGCCCCAGAACAGGCTGCCCTCCTCGATGTGTGTCAGGGACGCGGGCAGCACGATCTCCGTCATGGACGAGCTCTCGCAGAAGGCATTGCCGAAGTCGGTCACGCCCTCGGGGACGATCACCCGCAGCGGGCCGGTGTTTTTCGAATCGTGGAAAACAAATTCGTAGCGCACGATGGGATGTCCGCCGATTTCCAGAGGCAGCACGACCTCCGCCGGAGAAGGTGTGGGGGCGGTGTAGCGCGTCAGCACAGCCCCTTCCTCGGTCAGGTAGTATTCGTACGCCCCTTCGGTCAGGCGCTCCGGCTCATCCTCCGCGAGGGCGGGGAGGGCGCACAGCAGCAGGATCAGCAGGGCGATGAGCAGCTTCTTCATGGGATGACCACCTTTCCATGGTGTGTTCTGCCAATATAACGTCGCAGGCGGGTGTTTTGTTCCTGAAAGCACCGGCGGCACAGAAAAACGGACGGCCTGTTGCAGCCGTCCGCGATACGGTTTCAGATGGATTGAAGGTTGAGATGTTCCGGCGTTCCGGTTTCGCCATGGATTTTTTGTGGGATGCGTGGTTTTCGGGTTCTTTTCGCGCCGGAGACCTCAGGAGGCGGGAAGGTCAATCCTCGTCGTCCGCTTCCTCGTCGTCATTGAGCTTCATAGATGCGATTTCCATCAGCTTGGCTTCGAGCTTCTGATCCTCCACGGGGACGAACTCTTCCAGCTCTTCGCCGTCTTCATCCGTCGTGAGCACGATCTTCATGACGTAGCAGTCCACTGCTTCGGCCGCCTCATCCTCGTTGGAGTCGGTCAGAATGGCGTATTCTTCGCCGTTGTAGAAGAAATAGTCGATGATCTTGAACAGGATGGTATTGCCTTCCTCGTCCGTCATCTCAATGTAGTCTTCCTCATAGGTTTCCTCGATGACGTCCTCTTCCTGACCATCCTGGCCATGCAGCAGTTCGTCGTTCATTGGAAACACCCCTTTCACGTTTGCTATCGCTCTCGGGCGATTCTTCTTCTTTGTCCCTTGATGTGCCTTCATTATACACAAGTCAAGCCACAAGGTCAATAGTTTTTGCGAAAATTTTTCGCTTGATTTTGTCTGAATTGGGTGGTATAATGGACATGTTGGGGGTATCCGCAGGGCGGGTACTCCCTTTTGTCATGTCAGTGCTTGATGGTCGGGGGCTTCTTGCGCAGCGGCTCGGTGGTGCCGTCGGGGCGCTGGATGACGATGCCGTCCA
>SVGU01000039.1 GCA_015056155.1 Clostridiales bacterium | reverse complement strand
TGGTATGTTCAAACAGGTTCGTCATTGGAAGAATGCCTCCTTTTCGGTGGAGTGTAGTCATGCAGGAAGTCCTGCTCCAGGTGGATCAGCTCATCGCCGTTTTGTTGCAGCACCGTCAGGGCTGCGTACAGCTTCCGGTGGATGCGCCGCTGGACGGTATCACGAACCTTGCGGATGTTGCGCTCTGTCTGGCCGCGCAGTTCCGCCAGCTTCTGTGTCGTGTACAGCCTGATGCCCAGGAAGAACAGGATTTCCTTGTGGTCGAGCTTCAGGTTCATGACGATCTCCCGTAGATGCGCCCGCTCGGTCAGATCGTGCATGGCGAAAAGGCACGTGTTGAGATAATCGTCAAATTCGCCCCGGCAGATTTGTCGGAAGGTCGGCTGACTCATGCTATGCGGCAGGATGTGGCCACCGGGGAGCGCACCGCTCTCCAGCGGGACATCGCTACGCAGTGTTTCATAACGGCGTTCCCGGCGCATACGGCTTTCTTCTTCACGGTCGTACCAATCAACCAGTTCCTGAAACTCGGACATGGTTCGAGCAGACAGTTCCAGTCGGCGCAGAGCTTCTTCACGGACGCTCTGGGCTATGCGTTTTCTTAGCTCGGCAGAGGATCGTGCTTTGTTTGCATTGCGTCTGCGCTTGTCCGGTTTGGATGGCGGCAGGGATTCTTCTGGTTCATCATCGGCTGCCCAGTCCACGGAGTCATCATCAACGTTTCTTTCATCAGGTATGTTGTTCCAGGGCAACTCTTCCTCTGGAATCTCATTGCCGTCCTCATCGTACAGGGGCATGGTGAGCATAGCGGGTTCGATGGCAGAATCATCCTCTGCCACATCGTACCAATCATCTTCTGGAATCACTTGCTCACCCCCATCAAAGCCCATTATACAAGAAAATTTATCTGATCTCAAATTTTCTTTCGGAAAATTTCCAAACCAGTTCCAAAACGACGCCCGTTTTGTCCTACTTGTAGAGGGAGTCACTAAAAATATCAGACTTCCACAGGAAAGGAGAATCCATTGACCCAGAAAAACGAACCCCTTATCACGGCGCTCTATGAGCGTCTGAGCCGCGATGATGACCAGCAGGGCGATTCCAACTCCATCGTGAATCAGAAAGCCTACAGCTGGCCCAATTCAGCAGATTGCCTATTCAAATCCGGCAGAAAGTGATTATGTGGATAGCGGAGAAGTGACAATATCGTGGGAGCCCTTCTCGGATGGTCAAAACACAGTGGCGCTGTACAGAATATCTGTAAGAGATATCACGAATGGCGAAAGTGGTCCTCTGGTGATTGATAACCAGAATTTGTCTGCATCCACTACTTCCTGTCCAGTTACCGTTGTGAAAGGACATAAATATCGTGCATGGGTGGGTGCATTCACACGTGATGGAGGACGGATTGCTCAGAAGGAATTGAACTTCCATTCGATATCGGAATCAGGTAGCGATTCGGGAAGTGATCCGGTCATTGTCCTTCAGCAGTGCAGTGATGCATTCAACTCGATTGCATATGGTCCGGGTAAAACAATTGGTTCCAGCGGATGCGGCCTTGTTTCTGTTGTCAATGCGTACGTGTACAAATCAGGAAATACAGCGGTTGCTGATACTCTGGTTACTACGCTCGCGGCAGCATGTGTCGAGAAGGGGCAGTATACAAATGATAGCTTGCAGACTACAATCAAGGACGTTTTCTCTGAGCATTTGTCTATTAGCACAAAAGTAACATATTCTTCTTCTGAAGTAAGAGACCATGTAAAAAATGGAGGTGTCGCTATTGTTGGCAGTAACTTTACTAAGCTTTACAACAATACCTCGAGTTCAAATCATTTTGTTGCAATTGTCAGCTGCCGCATCAACGAAAAGAATCAATATGAATACTTGCTGCTTGACAGTGCGCTGATCAGGCCCAACGGAAATCTCCGCAGCCCGATGCACACCAATACGGAGGGCTGGGGTTGGATTTCCTCTGATACCGTTGGAACGATTATGAATGCAGCTAATCTTGTCACTTTCTCTGACTATATAATTAAGGAAGAAGAAAGCACCAGTCGATTTGAGACTCCAGTGGAAGGCTCTGCATTTTATATTACACGTGGATGGGCATTTGACAACAGTGCCAATAAACCAGGACGCCCCTATCACTGCGCCATTGATTATGTGACTAATTGCCAAGAAGAAAATAGTGGTGTTCATGCAGTGGCAACAGCAGATGGAATAGTTAGGGCAGTGGGTTTTAACAATGCGAATGGTAACTATGTTATTATCCAGCATAAACTCTCAACGGGTGATATTGTGTATTCATTCTATGCTCACCTATTCAGCTACTCTGTTAGCGAAGGTCAAGGAGTAAAATGCGGAGATCCCATAGGTATCATTGGCCAGACAGGAAGTGACGGCAATGGAACATCCCACCTACACTTCTCAATCTGCAAGAATTTGGTTGCGGCAGGATCGTATGTTGGCTATATTCCGGAGATTGTTGGGAATATCGGAACATATTCTTCGCAAACGAGCAATGTTTGGTATAATCCTCAATATGTGATAGACAACGATCGTTTGCCTGACCAATGATGAAAATGGTATGCAGGGATTGTGGTATACAATACATATGCACATTGAGCTCGATTTTGAATCTATCGGTGTGCAGTATCCTTTGTATCATAACCAATCCGACCAGCATTCAATCATGCAGATATTGCTACAATGTCTGAGGGCTTTCCTTTTGATTTTGACAAAAGGAAAAGATCAAATGAACCTTTGACCATCACGCTACAATTATCTTAATGATCCATACATTATTTGGATAATGATGGCGGGTTTGGAGATTATGTAGAGTGTTTTGGTTAGTAGAAAAAAACAAGTAGAAGAACGATTTCGAAAAAAAGCCAAGCCAGGTTATGTCAATTCATAACCTGGCTTGGTGTTTTTTGAAATATATGTTGCTTAGATTCTCATTCAGTTACGGTTTCTTTTAAGGATAACAAGCTTGAGAAACACCAAATGATTTATCAAATGATGAAGCTTGTTGAAAACACCCTTGACAAAACAACTCGAACACAGCGGCGCGCTTTTTGCGTGTCTATTTTTCAGGTCAGGATGATCTTCAGCCCCTGCGCATCGTCGCGGGCGGCAAGGATGACGACCTCCAGCGCGCGAAGGGTCCGGGGTCCGCCCAGATCGCAGATGCGGCAGCTGCCGATGGTCGTGCCGTGGAAGAGCACCGCAAAGGGGCTGTCGTTCCCGGCTTCCCGCAGCAGGAAGCGCTCCACCCGCTGCCCGTTCGCGATATCCTCCTCCAGCGTCACATACCGCACCTGCTTTTCCTCCGGCAGCTCGACCCGGTAGATGCACTGGGTATCGCTCAGCCGCGTGCGCTCTACCGGGGCCATCGGGGCGATGGGCGTACCGAAGGCGGAGCGCAGCGCATCGCCCAGCTCCTGCAGGCGCTGCACATCCCGCGGATCGAAGCGGCCGTTCGGCATCGGCGGGATGTTCAGGTTAAACGTGCAGCTGCCGCCCACGCTGGTGACGTAGGTGCGCATCAGCCGCTGGAGCGGATGCGGCTCCTCCTCCGGATGATAGAACCAGCCGGGCCGGATGGACATGTCTGTTTCCGCCGGGCAGAAGGTCAGCCCGGAGGCATACTGGGCGATCTCCCGGCTGCCCAGGTCCGGCCATGTGTTGTAGATCCCCGGAAGGCCGCCCGGAGCCAGCGCGCCGCCGGTCTGAGCCCGGGCATGGCGGCACAGTTCCGCAGGAACGACCATCCATTCCGCCTGCCGCGCCGTGCCGCTCTCGTTGCCGACCCAGCGGATATCCGGCCCCGCATCGTGGAAGATGCAGGCGTCCGGCTGGTACCGGCGGATGAGGTCGATATAGCCGGCAAAATCGTAGACCTGCCTTTTCCCGTTCGGCCCCTCGCCGCAGGCACCGTCGAACCAGACGCAGAAGATATCCCCGTATTCCGTCAGCAGCTCGGTCAGCTGCGCCTTGTAGTAGTCATTGTAGGCGTCGGTGCCGTACAGGGGGCTGTTTCGGTCCCAGGGGGAGAGGTAGAAGCCGAAGCGGATCCCGCCCCGGCGGCATGCCTCCGCCGCCTCACGCACCACGTCGCCCCTGCCGCCCCGCCACGGGCTGTTCTTCACCGAATGCTCCGTGTACCGGCTCGGCCAGAGGCAGAAGCCGTCATGATGCTTCGCCGTCAGCACCATGCCGTCCATCCCCGCGGACTTGATCGCCGCCACCCACTGGTCGCAGTCCAGCTCCGTGGGGTTGAAGATCGCCGGGTCCTCCGTGCCGTCGCCCCATTCCAGCCCGGTATAGGTGTTGGGGCTGAAATGCACAAAGGCATAGAACGGCCGCGCCATGAACGCCATCTGCCGCGCGGACGGCCGCACCTGCGCCGCGTTTTTCCAGTACGTCTGCTCCGTCATGTGGGATCGTCTCCTTATGTGATGTCCTGAGCCTATTGTACATGCACAAAAAGACGCCGTCAAGGGCGCATCCGGCTTGCTTCCCCGTGCCCGACGTGCTACAATGAAGGCAGCAACTTCCGATCAACACCGGAAAAAGGAGAAATTTCATGTACCGCATTTTTGACGAGCATCAGCTGCGCCGGGTCGTGTCGCTCAACAGCCTGTGGAGCATGGAGGCGCAGGGGAAGACGTATCCGATGCTGGTTCCCGGCGTGTGGGAGCGCATCCCGGAGCTGAGCAGCTACAAGGGCAAGGCGGATTTCACCCGGCAGGTCACCGTCGATGAGGACGGCGATTACCTGCTGCGCTTTGGCGGTGTGAGCCACACAGCGGAGGTGTACTGGGACGGAGAACCTGTCGCCCGGCACTACAACGCCTACACCGCCTTCGAGGCGCTGCTGCCCTGCGTCCGCGCCGGTGAACACACCCTGCGCGTCACGGTGGACAACAGCTACGAGACCGGCTCCGTGCTGCACTTCGCCAACGATTACTACACCTACGGCGGCCTGAACCGCCCGGTCGAGATGCACCGCCTTGGACGGGCGCGCATCCGCCGGATGCAGTTCTCCTGCCTGCAGACGGGCGAGGGCGCATACACCGCCCATGTGGAGGTCTTCGTGCAGGCGCTCAAGGACTGCGAAGCGATGCAGCTGCGCGTGTGCGTCGCCGGGGCGGAGGCTGCGGCCGACCTCCCTGCCATGGAAAAGGGCGGGGAGCACGCCTGCACCCTGACGCTCCCGGTCACGGGCGTCACCCCGTGGGACGTGGGGCAGGGGAGCCTCTATGACCTGACAGCGCTGCTGCTCTCGGACGGCTGCCCCATCGACGACCTGACCGACCGCGTCGGCTTCCGCACGGTCGAGGTCCGCGGCGAGGACATCCTCCTCAACGGCCGCAAGATCTTCATCAAGGGCTTCAACCGCCACGAGGACCACGGCCAGTTCGGCAGCGCGCTGTCCGTGGACGCCATGATGGACGATCTTCACCTGCTCCTGGCCACCGGCGCCAACAGCGTCCGCACCTGCCATTATCCCAACGATCCCCGCTTCCTCGACCTGTGCGACGCGCTGGGCGTCCTGGTGTGGGAGGAGCATCATTCCCGCGGGCTGAGCGAGGAGACCATGCGCGACCCCCGCTTTGACGAGATCTGCGAGAAGATCAACGAGGAAATGGTGACCCAGCACTACAACCACCCCTGCATCTGGGTCTGGGGCCTGCTGAACGAGTGCGAGAGCGCGACGGAATTCGGCCGCAGCGTATACAGCCGCCAGCTGGCGCAGCTGCGCCGCCTCGATCCGACCCGCCCCACGACCTTCGCCTCCTGCCGCTTCTTCACCGATATCTGCATGGATCTGCCGGATATCTGCTCCTTCAACATCTATCCCCGGTGGTACCATGAAGCCCCGGCGGCCGAATACGCCCGGCAGATCGTCGATTTCATGGACAGCGCCGGCGCAAAGGGCAAGCCGATCATCTTCTCCGAGTTCGGCGCAGGCGCGATCGCGGGCTTCCACGATCCCTTCCGCCGCGCCAAATGGTCCGAGGAGCGCCAGTGCGACATTCTCGATGAGCAGCTCCGCGCCATCATGGGCATGGAGCGCGTCTCCGGCGCGTATATCTGGCAGTTTGCCGACGTCCGCGTCGCCGAAAGCTGGGCGCACACCCGCCCCCGGACGATGAACAACAAGGGCGTCTTCGACCAGTTCCGCAGACCCAAGCTCAGCTTCTCCGTGGTTCAGGAACGCTTCAAGGACCGCTGAGCATCCCCCGGAGCCCTCTGCCGTTTTCTGCGGCGCGGTGCTCCGGGCTTTTTCATTTCGGCGCGTCCGGGAAAGCGGCGCTCCCGCTGCGTTGTATCGTTGAAGATGACAGGAGGAGCGTACAGGAATGTTCGACCAGACCGACAACGCCATGATGCGGTTCTGCATGGAGACGACCCGGCGGCGCATGGACATGCAGGACGCGCAGACCACGCCCGCCTTCGACTATGCCCTCTTGCCCGGCGGCCGCGCGGTGATCACGCAAGGCTGCGCAACGGGTGCATGGGAGATCCCCGCCGAGGTGGACGGCTGCCCGGTGACGGCGATCGGCGCATGGGCCTTCGCCTGCTGTCCCGGCCTGACGCAGGTGACGCTCCCGGACAGCGTGATTTCCATCGAGGAGGGCGCCTTTGCCTGCTGCGACGCGCTGGAGGAGGTCCATATGCCCCCGGGGCTGCGCAGCGTGGGCGTGCACGCCTTTGCGGAGTGCACCGCGCTGACCGCCCTCCGACTGCCGGACGGGGTCTCGGAAGCGCCGGAGGGGCTGTGCCGGGGCTGCCGCTCGCTTTCGGCGCTGGAATTTCCCGGAAACCTGCATTGCATCGAGGCGCGGGCATTTTCCGGCTGCAGCGCCCTTGCCGCCCTCCGGCTGCCCGAGGGCCTGCAGGAGATCGGCGAAATGGCCTTCTTCGGCTGCCACGGGCTGCAGCAGGTCATCCTGCCCGGCAGCCTCGCCTCCATGGGCAGCAGCGCCTTCGCCTTCTGCCGTGGGCTGGAATCAGCGCAGCTCTCCGAGGGAGCGGCCTGCATCGGCGCGCAGGCCTTCTTCGGCTGCCCCGCCCTGCGGCGGATCGCCCTGCCTGCGAGCTTCTTCCGCCGGGAAAAGCCCTGATCCCGGCAAATTTCCGGCGCCATGCAGGCTTTCCGCGCCCTTTTGCGTTATTATTGGCAGAAAGGGGGCAGATTCCAGATGAGGAAATTCCTGCTGATGCTGACCGCATGCCTGCTGCTGTGCGCACATGTGACCGCCGCGATGGCAAACCAATGGGGACTGACGGGCGGCATATACGATATCGTGGCGGACAACGATGAATACGACGCCTACTCCGCCGATGCGGAGACTGGAAACGAAAAGGTGCTGGACCGCCATGTAGACATCGCCATCATGACCAGCCGCTATCACAGCCAGCTGATCGCCGCCGTTCGGCAGGGCAAAACCTGGAAGGCGGAGACGGTCTCCACCGCCGCTGTCTACCAGCCGGGAGACCAGCGCGGCATCCGTCCGGAGCTGACCCACATCAACAACAGCTTCACCCTCACCTATGACGGGCGGGAGACCTACACCTTCATGTACATGGACGGCCGGTATGTGCTGTGGGAGGTGTTCTTCAACGCCCCCTCCATTTACGGCGACAGCATGCTCTGGGACGGCGAGGGCTATCTCTACTGGGAATCCGGCCCCGAAGGCAGCGCCCAGCCCATCGGCGACGCCCTCTGGCGCACGGAGCTGATCCCGCTGGAGAGCTTCAACATCGCGCAGCTGCCCCGCAGCATGGCCGATGTGCGCCGGATGAACAGCGTGAGCCGCGCCTTTGGGGAGATGCAGGACCGCATCGCCCCCAACGCGGACTGGCCGGGTGAAAAGAAGGGCAGGAAGCTGGCCGTCTACGCCGCGCCGGACGCAAAGGCGTGGCGCGCCGCCAACGGCAAGGCCTCCGTCAGCACCGGCGGCAGATTTCGCATCTACGGCGAATACGACGGCTGGACGATGATCGAATACGAGGTCAGCCTGCGCACGAGCCGCATCGGCTTTGTCAAGGGCAGCCTGATGGACGCGCCTGAAGCGCTGGAGATCCATACGCCCATCCAGTTGGTAACTGCCCGGGACACCTTCCTGACCGACGATCCCCATGTGTCCCAGTATCCGCAGATGACACTCCCCGCCGGAACGAAGGTGCAGGGGCTGTCGCTGCTGGGGGATTATTACGCACTGGTCAGCTATCCTGACGCCGGACAGCCGGTGTGGGGCTTCGTTCCCCTGCGCGACCTGACCTTCCCGGACGACGGCACCCGCTGGGACGTGATGGACCGCCTCACCGGCAAATGGGGGCAGTCCGCCGGCGCAGACACCGGCGCAAACCTCCGCGTGCTGTTTTCGGACGGCTCCTTCCGCGCCATCAACAAGGACGAGGACTTCAACTGGCTCAGCGACGAATACGGCCAGTACCGCATCACCGCCTGCACGGACGGCGCGCACTATGCCGAGCCCGTGCTCTACGAGATCGCCTTCACCTACCAGAATGGCGCGCAGGAGCGCTACGGCCTTCTCCTCCACGAGGACGGCTCCATCACACTGGTGACGGACGACAGCGTCTCCTGGTATGAGCGCATCGACTATTCCACCTTCGGCAACGGCTGATGCCGCCATTGTCCTTCCTGTGTTCCCCGCATGGACAAGGAAAATCCGCCGTGCTATAATATCCACAGATCTGGCAAGGAAGGTGGATAACTCATGCGGCATTACGCCCTGATCGGCGAAAAGCTCGGACACAGCCTGTCCCGCCCCATCCATGAAGCGATCTTCGCAGCCGCCGGGATCGACGCGGATTACCGGCTGATCGAGATCCCCCGGGAGCGCTTCCGGGAGGAATCGCTGGCCCTGATGGACACGCTGGACGGCTTCAACGTCACCATCCCCTACAAGCAGGATATCATGCCCCTGCTGGACAGGATCGACCAGCTGGCCGGGGCCATCGGCGCGGTCAACACCGTCGTCACCGGCAGCGAGACCCGCGGCTGCAACACCGACGCGGCCGGCTTTATGCGCATGCTGACCCACTACGGCCTGGACCCCGCGAAGGCGGCGCACTGCTTCATCCTCGGCTCCGGCGGCACGTCGAAGACGGTGAAGGCCTGCCTGAAGGAAATGGGCGCAAAGGGCGTGACGGTGGTTTCCCGGCACCCGGAAGCGGCGGACGAGATCGCTTATGCGCAGTTCTATGAGGCATTTCCGCAGACCGGCGGCCTGATCGTCAACGCATCCGCCGCCGGCATGTGGCCCCGGAAGGACCCGGACAACATCTGCGCCATCCATCCCGACCGGGTGGACGAAATGATGCGCTATGCCTGCGGCGTGGCCGACGTGGTGTACAACCCGCCGGAGACCTTCCTGACCCAGGCAGCGGCAAAGGCCGGACTTCCCTGGTGCACGGGGCTGTACATGCTTGTCGAGCAGGCCGTGGAGGCCGAGCAGATCTGGCAGGGAAGGAAGATGCCCGCCGGGCTGACCGCGAAAATCATGAGCGAGGTGCATCTGTGATGAAGAAGATCCTGATCCTCAACGGACCCAACATCAACCTGACCGGCCTGCGGGAAAAATCCGTCTACGGCGCGCAGACCTATGAAGACCTGATCAGCCTGTGCGAGAAGGAAGCGGAGAAGCTGGGCGTGCGGCTGCGCTGCATCCAGTCCAACCACGAGGGCGAGCTGATCGACGCGCTGCAGAAGGCTTATTTCGACGGCTTCGACGGCGCAGTGTTCAACCCCGGCGGCTACACCCATACCTCCGTCGCCCTGCATGACGCGATCGCCTCCGTCCCCATGCCGGTGATCGAATGCCACATGTCCAATGTCCACGCGCGGGAAGCCTACCGCCACGTATCCATGACGGCCTCCGCCTGCCGGGGACAGATCGTCGGCTTCGGCTTCTACGGCTATGTGATGGGCATCCGGGCGCTGGCAGAGGCATAAGGACCAGCCGCACAGGAGGAAAACCGCATGATCGGCATCGGCATCTATGTCAAGGACAGCCCCGGAGCCGCCGCGTTGTACAGCGCCGCCTTCGGGCTGGAAATGGGATATCATGTACTGAACAAGGACGGCACCTATTTCCATTCGGAGCTGCACCGGAACGGCGAACCCTTCTGCTCCGTGGTGGAGGCGAAGGAGGACACCCGGACGGACCGCCAGCCCATCGAGCTGGGCGTGGATTTCGACAGCCGGGACGCGCTGGAGCACGCCTTTGCCTGCCTGTCTGACGGCGGGCAGGTGAACCTGGACGTCTGCGAGCTGCCCTGGAGCCCCTGCGCCGCCATCGTCACCGACCGCTACGGCGTCCGGTGGTTCCTGTCCCTTCCCCAGCACAAGCCCGCCGACGACTGGTCGCCCGGGCAGGAATGAAACGATCGACCCGAATGGTGAGGATAGAAAAATGCTGCCGAAGGATCTGCATGATTTCAAAGATGTCGCTGAGAATTATGACCTGTACCTTGAAGAAATGTACAGCAGCGGAGACAACCATGAAGGCTTTCGGGAGTTCTATCTTGATTTTGCAAGGGAGTACGGCAAGCACGGCGTCATCGACATTGCCTGCGGAACGGGAGCGGTACTGCTGTATCTGGCCGAGCACGGGATCTACGCCGATGGTACGGACCTGTCCGAGGCCATGTGCCGCGTAGCAGAAGACAAGGCAAAGGCCAGAGGCTTCCGTCTGAACATCTTTCCGGCCAACATGACGGAATTCAGCAGCGGGAAAAAGTACTCCTGTGCCATCATCGCAAGAAGCGGATTCATGCATCTTCTGACGCCCGAACTGCAGCGGGCGGCGCTTCTGAACATCCGCGAAAACCTGACAGACGGCGGCATGCTGACCTTCAATACATTCGATCCGCATCCGTATTTTCAGGCGCAGCAGATGAACACCAAAGACACAGACTATTCATTCAGACTGGAATACACCAACCTCCAGGGAATGCGCGAGAAGATCTATAACGCGATCTCCTACGATCCGCATACGCAGATCATGAGCGGAAACTGGAAGTTCGAAACGCTGAATGAGGATGGCGAAGTGATCGAAGAGAGGATCCGCCCGGTCAGAATGCGCCAGACATACCGTCAGGAAATGAAATATCTGCTGGAATTGACCGGCTATGAGCTCATCAATGTTTACGGCGGATATCACGGAGAATCCGGGGACGCGTCCGCAAAGAACGTCATCTGGTGCGTCAGGAAGAAGTAACGGAATCGCAGAATGACCCTTGACAACTGACCACGCAGAAAAAGAACAAGAGCGCACCTGCCTTTCCCTCATGGGCCGCAGGTGCGCTTTTCATGCGTGATCAGAAAAAACCTCCCTGAAAAACGATGCGGCGCTGCATGGATCGTGCAGCGCCGCTGTTGCTTTGCGAAAAGAAGCGTCTTCCGGCCCCGGTCAGTCCGCACGGGTCAGGTAGATGGTGATCTCCGTGCCCGAGCGCAGGTCGTAGAGCCACGCATGCTGGCGGTTCACGCCGGTCAGGCGGTGGGTCTCGGCCAGCAGGTCAGCCGTTTCGCCGGTATACATCCTGTCGCCGTCGATGGTGAAGGACAGGAGCTCTCCGTTGAGGCGGCAGACGCCGTCATCGTAGAACTCATAGACATTGCCCTGCAGATCCGTCCAGCTGCCCAGGATGAGGTAGCAGCCCTTCTGCAGCTTGCTGTCCACGGACTTGTAGCCGGGGATCCGCTGATACCACTGCAGCGCCTCATAGGGCTTGCCTGCGTCGAACAGCCTATTACCCAGCAGATAGCAGGACTCCTTGTACAGGCTCTTCATGTACGCATACTTTTCCGGCACGTCGGTCATGTCCAGCGTGTCGATCATGCCGATCGCTTCCTCGTAGCGGCCCTCGTTGTAGGCCAGGTTGAGCGGGTTCATGATCGCGCCGTAGTAGCGGTCGTACATAGCCTCCGCCTGCGCAGCCGCGTCCCGGTAGCTGCCCAGCGCCCGGAACAGGCGGGCGGCCGCGAGGGGATCGCCCTGCTCCGCCGTATAGACCGCGCGGGCATATTCAGTCCCGCGCACGCGGTCAGCGCTGTCCTTGTAGCTGCCCAGCGAAACGAAGACGGCCTTCGCCTCGTTGAACTGCGCGTTCTCCACCATGGCGCAGGCGCCGTCGTACCGGGCCTGCAGCGCCAGCGCGGCGCTGTCGGCATAGTCGCCCATGGATTCGTAGATCTCCGCCGCGACGAAATGGTCGCCCTGCAGCGCCAGCTTCGCCGCCGCAGCATACCGCATCTGCAGCGCCCGTTCCGCGCTGTTGGCATAGTCGCCCAGGCTCTCCATCAGTTTGGCAGCGGCCTCCCAGTCCCCGGCAGCGTTGAGGCGCTCCGCCTCCTCGTACCGCAGCTGATCCGCCCGCTCGGCGCTTCCGTTGTAGTCGCCCAGGCTCTCCAGCATCGCCGCAGCCCGCTCCCAGTCGCCGCTCGCCAGCAGCTCCTCGGCCGCCTCGTAGCGCAGTTCATTGGCGCGCTCGGTGCTGTTGTGATAGCTGCCCAGCGCCTCCAGCGCTTCCGCGGCAGCCATCCAGTCGCCCTGCTGCGCAAGGGCCTCCGCGGCCTCGTAACGCAGCTGATTCGCACGGTCCGCGCTGTCCGAATATCCGCCCAGCGCATCGAAGGCATCCGCAGCCGCCTTCCAGTCGCTCTCCGCGAGGGCTTCCGCCGCTTCGTAGCGCAGCTGGTTTGCCCTGTCTGCGCTGTCGGAATAGCCATTCAGCGCCTCGAAGGCTGCGATAGCTGCTTCCGGGTCATTCATCGCAAGGGCCTCCGCTGCTTCGTAACGAATCTGGTTCACACGCTCCGCGCTGTCCGAATAGCCATTCAGCGCCTCGAAGGCCGCGATCGCCGCTTCCGGGTCATTCTCCGCAAGGGAAGCCGCAGCTTCGTAACGAATCTGGTTCACACGCTCCGCGCTGTCCGCATAGCCGTTCAGCGCCTCGAAGGCCGCGATCGCCGCTTCCGGGTCATTCTCCGCAAGGGAAGCCGCAGCTTCGTAACGCAGCTGATTTGCCCGATCCGCACTGTCGGAATAGCCGTTCAGCGCCTCGAAGGCCGCGATGGCTGCCTCCGGGTCATTCGCCGCAAGGGCCTCCGCAGCTTCATAGCGGATCTGATTCACACGCTCCGCGCTGTCCGCATAGCCGTTCAGCGCCTCGAAGGCCGCGATGGCTGCTTCCGGGTCGCTCTCCGCCAGCGCTTCCGCTGCCGTGTACCGGAGCTGCTGGATGCGCGCTGCGCTGTCCTCGTATTCCCCGAGGGAGAGGAACAGGTCGATGGCCGCCTGCACGTCGCCGGAGGCTGCGATGGTCTCCGCCTGCTGATACTGCAGCTCCTTCACGCGGTTCTCGCTGTCCGCATAGCCGCCCAGCGCACCGAAGGCTGCCGCAGCCGCCTCCGTCTGGCCTGCCGCTGCGAGCGCTTCCGCCACGTGGTAGTCGCACAGCTGCGCCCTGTCGGCGCTGTCCGCAAAGGCGCCCAGCTGCAGGAAGGCATCCTTCGCCTCCTGATGGCGGCCCATGCTGCACAGAAGCGCAGCCCGGTCATAGCCAGCCTGCTGCGCCCGGGCAGCGCTGTCCGCATGACCGCCCAGCTCCTGATACATGGCGGCCGCCTGCGCCAGCGCCGCCAGCCGCTCCTCGTCCGTGCCGGCAGATGCGGCGATCTCCTCCGCCTGGCCGTACCGGATGGCGCTGAGCTGCGCAGATGCGTCGGAATACCCATCCAGCGCCGCGTACATCTCCGCCGCGCCGTCCAGATCGCCGGCTTCAAGCATTTCGTCCGCCAGCGCATACTGGCACTTGCGGATCATTTCCGCGCTGTCCCGGTGGCCACTCACGGCGTTGAAGCCCTCCAGCGCCTCCGCATAGTCGCGGCGGGTGTAGGCGTTGAGCGCAGGCTGATACGTGCAGTCCAGCAGCAGCTCTGCCGTGTCCAGATAGTCCGCAGGCAGCTGCTCCAGCAGCTCCGCCGCCTTCTGGTAGCGGATCTGGCTCATGGCGATCTTTGCGGATTCGTAGGTCGCCTTCTGCCACATCTCCCGGGAATCGCGATAGTCCAGGATCCGCGCAAACAACTCCGCCGCCCGCTCGTAGTCCATGATCTCCATGGCGACGCTGGCAGGGACGTAGAAGCATTCGCTTGCCTGCTCCAGCGCGTCCTCATAGCCAACGGCGAGGAAGAATTCGTCCGCCGCAGCCTCGATATCGCCCGCCTGACGGAGCTCGGTTCCCCGGTCATAATGGTACTTGAGGATCCGGCGGTCCGCATCCCGGTGGCCGGGGACCTGCCTGATCAGGGCGATGCCCTCTTCCGTCTCGCCCTTGGCCAGCGCCAGCGCGCCCGGACGATACCACGTCTCCAGATGCAGGAAGGCGCTGTCCTTATAATCGCCCAGCGCAGCAAAGGCTTCCCGCGCTTCCTCCCAACGGCATGCCTCCAGCAGCTCGCAGGCGCGCAGGTATTCGATCTCCGTCATCTGGTCCGCAGCCGCATCGCCGAAGGAAGCGTAGAGCGCCTCCGCCTCGTCCAGCTGCCCCTGCGCCATGTACAGGTCAGCCTCCTGCCATGCGCATTGTTCCGCCAGCGCCGCGCTGTCGCGGTAATCGCCCAGCGAAACCAGCTCCGCCCGCGCGCCGGCCAGCGCCTGCGCATCGGCGTTTTCGTCCCCGGCCACCGCAGCGGCAGCCAGATACAGGCTCTCCACCGCGCGGTCGGCCGCATCGCGGTAATCGCTTTCAGCCAGCGCCTCAAAGCCCGCCTGCGCATCGGCGTAGCGATGTTCCTCCAGCGCCTTTTCCGCCTGCTCATACCGCATATAGGGCAGGACATGGAACACTGTGCCGTAGGCGGCGCCCAATACCAGCGCCGTACCCACGACCGCGCCGATCACGCGGCCCTTCCTGCGGCGGCGGCGGACATACTCCTGCTCGCGCGCCTCCTGCATGCGGCTGGACTGCGCCACGGCCGCACGGGACTTCTCGTCCAGCTCCGCCTCGTGGGCAGCCGCCGCGTTTGCCACGGCCTCCCGGCTGTAGGCGGCAAAGACCTTCGCCTTCTCCTGATGGCAGCGGGCGCAGACGGTCAGCGCATCCGGGTTCGGACGGCCGCACACGCACAGCCACAGCCCCTCCTGCTGATCCGGATAGCCGCTGGCCATGGGGCCTGCGACGCTCCTGAGCTGCGTCAGCTGCGGGGAACGGCGCAGGTTGTTCGGCTCATAGGAGGTGATCCGCTCCTTGTCCGCACGCCAGACAGAGGCGTTGTCATACCACACCTTGTCCACCGTGACCTCATACACATCCGGGCGGATCAGCTGCTCCACCGGCACCGTCATCTGGAAGGTCTTGCCCGGCGCGCCGTTGAGCATGCGGCCCCGGTGGGTCAGCTTCGCCGTCTCCTCGCCGTCGGCGCTGGACAGCTTCAGCGTCACCTCCACCGATACCACCTGCATGGAGGACAGGTTGAACAGCGTCACCTCGCAGGAACGCTTGCCCTGCGTGGGCAGCTCCACCTTCCATGCCTCGACCGGGCAGGTCAAGTCGATCTTCATCATCGGTCAATTACCTCTTCTTCAGGGGGATTTCAGGGTCATTCCGCCACGTACAGCATGATCTCGCTCAGCTCCATGGCGGTAAAGGTCATGTGCAGCACGACCCGCTGGCCGTCCTCCAGCACCAGACCGTAGCGCAGCGTGGCAGAGGCGTCGGAACCGTATTCCGCCGTGCCGAATTCGCCGCTGGCTTCGCTGCCGTACAGGATCTCGCGGCTCACGCCGTCAAAGGCGCCCTCGCCGTTGCGGAAGCGGTTGAACACCTCCGGGAACGTATCGCCCAGGCGCACCGCGCGGGGGCCTTCCATGCCCGCCGTTGTCACCATGAGCATGTAGATGTGCTCCTTGCCGCCGGCGGGGCAGAGGAAGGTCATCTCGCAGTCCGCGAAGGACAGGGTGCGGATGGAGCCGCTCTCGCCATCGTCCACCACGCTGTCGGCGATCGGGGCGCCCAGCAGCGCCATCGCCTCGTCAGCCGTCAGGGAGGCAAAGTCCAGCCCGGAGAACATCAGGTCCGCGCCGCCGAACTTCTCCAGCGCCGCGCCGTCACGGCTCTGGGGCACCTGCACATAATCCTGCGCCGCCGCCGCCGCACGCATCTGGTCCAGCACCGCATACGCCGCGTCAAAGGAGATGCGGGCGTCCAGGCCATAGGCGCGGATCGCGCTGACAGTACCGTCCTGAACGGTCAGGATGAGGCCCGCGTCGGTGTAGCCGTCGCCGCCGGTGCTCATCTGGTCGTGCACGGCATACTGGATGGTCTGGATGCGCTGGCCGTCGCGCTGCACCTCCGCCCACTGCAGGGACTCGGGCATCAGGTCGATCAGGTACAGCACCGCGCTGTCATGGCTGCCGCGCAGCAGGGCATTTTCATTGTAGAACGCAGAGAGCGCCACCGCCACCGCGTCATCCACGGACACACCGCGGGGGCCCTCCTCGTCCGCGGAGGTGATGACCACCGCGCTCACCACCGTATCCGCCTTCATCACGGGCTTGTCGGCATAGAGCGTGGCGAATTCATAGATGAACTCATATCCGTCGCTGGTGAGGCTCTTCTTGGGATCGTTCAGCGGCTGGGAGGCGATGGCACGCTGCTGATAGCGCGCCGCCCATTCCGTCAGCTCGGACAAAAGCAGGGTATCCGCCTCGGACTCCTCCGCCGACGCAAAGGTCATGCACAGCAGCAGGGAAAGCAGCACCAGCAGCAGGCTCTTCATCTTCATGGGTTCCACTCCTTCTCAAACATCCGCACCGTTTTGCGGATGGCATAGTCTGACAAGTTTATTGTACCGCAAAATGCCCCCGATGTACAGCCTTCAGCGGGGGCATATCTGTAAATTTCAGACGTTTTTCATCTTCCGCATCCGCTTCTCATGGGAATCGGCCGTCCATGCCGGGCGGGCAGCGCCTTCTTGCCGGCTGTCATCCTCCGGACAGCCCGTGCCCGCCGGCGGAAAACTGGTTATGTTTCCTGCAACAAAAATCATTGACAGCGGCGGAAAATTCATGTATCCTGAACATACCAAGGGTTCGTTCCCGAAAACAGAAAGGATGGATTTCCCATGAAAAAGCTGATCGCTCTGCTCCTTTGCCTGCTGATGGTGCTGCCCGCTGCCGCGCTGGCCGAGAATGCGGTGGATACCTTCACCAGCGCCTCCGTTGCCAACTTCTACGGTGATTACGGCCTGGCCGGCGACGCGCTGATGGAAGCGGTCAACAGCCAGTCCGGCTGCTACATCGTCTGCACCACCAACCCCGACGGCTCCCCCAACGCCGGCTACTTCATCTTCGCCATCAAGAAGCTGGATGACAAGTACTACCTGCAGCTGGGTCTGGCGCCCAACCAGTCCCAGATGAACCTGAACGCCAACGGCGAAGGTCTGGCTGTGTACGCCGCCAACCCCGTGGAGGGCGCCAAGCCCTACGCCGTGTCCGGCGCCCGCATCCGCTTTGCCGCCATCGCCGATCAGGCCGTCATCGACGCGCTGATGGCTGACGCCCGTCAGGGTGCGATGTTCTTCGAGATCGTCGAAGTGCAGCCCCTGGGCTGATCCCTGAACAAATCTGCCTCCCGCTCAATTCTGGGCGGGAGGCACTTTTTTATGCGTTTTCCGGTCAGTCCCTCCTGGCGCGGGCAAGGATGCGCATGATCTTCAGGAAGAGGTTGATGATGTCCAGATACAGGTCGAGCGCGCAGTCGATGGCGTTGTCGACCGTCTTGGGGTATACCTGCGAACGGCACACGTCATAGCCGATGTACAGGGTAAACAGGATCGCGAAGCCCCAGACGAGGAAGTTGTCGCTGAAGCCGATGAGCCACGAGGCCAGGGACAGGACCAGCCCCGCCAGCAGGCAGATGCCCAGCGTGCGGCCCATGCCCTCAAACCAGTGGGGGAAGATCGTCGCCAGCGCCATGACCGTCAGCGTGATCGCGCCGGTGAGGAGGATGGCCTCGTTCACCACGGACGTGTAGGCCGGCATCACCTGGCACAGCAGAGCGCCGATGGGCAGCACGATCAGGTTATATCCCAGGAAGCTCATGAGCGGCTTATCCGACCTGGCGCAGAAGGTGCCCGCGAAGACACAGACGAAATAGCCGATGAGGAAGGCCGTGTAATCCATGCCGTAGAAGACCGGCGTCATGAAATTGACCATCAGGGCATTGACAATGAAGCCGTAGAGGACAAAGCCGATGAGGATCGCGTTGTATACGCCGGCGGTCAGTGTATTCTCCAGGCCGCTGTTGAGCCGCTCCTGCTTGCGTTCCGCTGCACTCTGCATCATTCAGTTCTCCTTTGTGTTTTTTCTTATCATACCACAGATTCCGAAAAAGGGCAACCCTCCGCGCCCTCCTCCGCCGGTCAAAACGCCTTGCGCCGGCACGCAAATTGACGTATAATGAATGCACATGACCGATGCGATTCCTGAAAGGAGATTGTTTATGACCCTTCACGATCAGATCACGGATATCCTGGCCAGTGCCGTGGAAGACCGGCAGTGCGCCGGCATCAGCGTGCTGGTGCGCCGCCACGGCGAGGAGCTGCTCTACACCCAGGCCGGCATGGCCGATATCGAAAGCCGCCGCCTGGTACAGCGGGACAGCATCTTCCGCCTGTACAGCCAGTCCAAGCCCGTCACCGCCTCCGCCGTCATGCTCCTTGTCGAGCGCGGCCTCATCGACCTGATGGACGGCGTGGACAAGTACCTGCCCGGCTTCCGCAATCCGCGGATCGTGAACGCCGACGGCAGCCTCGCCCCCGCCTGGCGCGCGCCGTGGATCATGGAGCTGCTGGGCATGACCGCCGGGCTGTCCTATCCCGGCGAGGACCCGGCCGGCCAGTACGCCGCGCGGGTCTTTGAGGACGCGCACGCGCAGATCCGCGCCGGCGGCGGCATCCCCACGGTGGAATTCATGAACCGCCTGGGCGAACAGCCGCTGGCCTTCCAGCCCGGGACGCACTGGCGCTATTCCACCTGCGCGGATGTGCTGGGCGCGGTCATCGAGGTCGTGACCGGCAAGCGCTTCGGCGATTTCCTGCGCGAGGAGATCTTTGAGCCGCTGAACATGGTCGACACCGCCTTCTGGGTGCCCGAAAGCAAGCGCGAGCGCTTCGTCACCTGCTACCGTCGCACCAGCGAGGGACTCAAGCCCTGGCTGGACATGAACCTGGCCTGCGGCGTGTATGACCGCGACCCCGCCTTTGAATCCGGCGGCGCCGGACTCGTGTCCACGCTGGAGGATTACAGCCACTTTGCCGACATGCTGCTGAACAACGGCATGTATGGCGGAAAGCGCATCCTCAGCCCGCAGAGCGTCCGTTTCCTCACCACGCCGCAGCTTTCCGACGCAGCCCGCCGCGACCTGTGGGATTCGCTGGACGGTTACAGCTACGGCAAGCTCATGCGCATCTGCGTGGAGCCGGAAAAGATGGCCGGCTTCGCCCTGCGCGGCGAATACGGCTGGGACGGCTGGCTTGGCAGCTATTTCTGCAACATGCCGGAGCAGGGCCTGACCATCCTGTCCATGCAGAACACCACCGACTGCGGCACCTCCCCCTACGTCCGCCGGGTGCGCAACGCCGTGCTCGCCGCCCTGAGCAGGGGCGAGCTCTGATCGCAGCCCCCGACCGTTCCGGGAGCATCATGATGGAACATATCGCGCAGGACACGCTCCTGTTTTTCAGCAAACAACCCGCCGCGCTTCCGCTGTACGGCGCCTTTGAAAGGACGCTGCTGCAAAGATATCCCGGCGTCAGCATCCGCGTGCAGAAAACGCAGATCACCTTCTCCGACCGGCATGTATTCGCCTGCATATCCCTGCAGCGGGTGAAAAGGAAAGCCGAGCTGCCCAACCCGTACCTCGTGGTCACTCTCGGCCTGCCATTCCCCCTGGAATCGCCCCGGGTCGCCGCAAAAACCGAACCCTGGCCCGGAAGATGGACGACCCACATCGTGATCGGCTCCCCCGATGAACTGGACGACGAGCTCTTCTCCTGGGTCCATCTGGCGTACGACTTTGCAAAAAAGAAGTAGCACTCTTCGCATATCCTTGCAGCTACGCCCGCGTATCTGCCGAAGGAACGCCAGGGGCGCTGCCCCTGGACCCCGCAAGGGATTTCATCCCTTGACCCTTTGCGCGATGCGGCTGTGCGGATCCTTTGCGGCTGCATTCGCGTGTTTATCGAAAGAACAATACAAGCACCATGAGAAGTTGTTACCCCCGTACCCCACCGCAGGGGGGCTCCGACCCGCTTATCTGGCCGCCTCCCTCTACACCAAATGGAAAGACAAGTCGAACAAAAGCGAACGCAACAAAGCGCACAAGCCTTCGTCCCCACGCTGCACAAAAGTGCAGCCGTGATCCGCCGTGCCCGCACGGCGGGCGCACAACTCCGCCTGGCGTTGCCGCACGAGCGCGTCGCGGGGCGTCTGTCACGCCCCGTGACCCCCGCAAGAAAGAAGACCACAAACACTCCCCCAAAACGGGTCAAGGGACGAAGACCCTTGCAGCGTCCCGGGACGCCGGAGGCCCCCCACACACCATCAAACATCCCCCTGTCTGCCGCTTATCCGGTGGACAGGGGGATGCTGTTATTCGGGCAGGAGAGACCCGGATTTGAGCCAGTCGCGAAGGTTTCGCTGGACGATTTCAATGATGACCCAGTCCGCGTGTGCGGATGCTGCCTGGGAGGGGACGTCGGTATCGCTGCGGGAGAAGGTCATCCGGCCGGCGGTGTTGGCCAGGTACGGAAAGAGCGCCCGACCGAAGGAGTCGCGGATGACCAGCAGGGACAGGTCCGTGGTCGGGCTGGTCGTGCGGATCCGCGCATCGTCTACAGTGCGCATGGGCGGCGAGGCACGGTACACGCGCTCGATCTGCGGCGCAGCGTCCGGCTCCGTGGGCGGCGTTCCCGGCTGGCACAGAAGCAGCAGATCGCCCGCCGTATCCGCAAGGAGGGGAGCGTCATCATAGGAGGGCGCATCCGCCGTCCCCGTCAGGCGCATCAGCTCCTGATAGACGAGCCGCGCGCCCCGGGCGTTCCAGTGGCTGTCGCCCCGGAAATACATCAGCCCTTCCTGCTTCCGGGCAGTCAGGAGCGCCTGCGCATCCAGCACCGTCAGCCCCGCGTCCCGCAAGTCTGCATTCAGCCTCTGCAGGCCGTCCTCCCCGGCCGGCAGGATGTGCGCGGGCATGTATTCCGGATAGACCGCGCATTTGTCCGGCGCGATGAGCACGATCAGCCCCCGTCCCTGCGAAGCCAGCTCATCCCGCAGGGCAGCGAGCTTCGCCGCGAGCGCCGACCGTTCTTCCGCCGTGAGCGGCGCGGTCCCCTGATGATCCGCAATGGTCGGCTGGAAATAGAGGAAGCCCTCCCGGCCACGGATCACCTGCTCGCTGCCGGATTCCCCGATCAGGCCGAGCAGCCGGGACCGGAGGGTGATGGCGGCATTCCGCAGGGCAAGGCGGTCGGCGAGGAACCCGGCGGGATCCTCTGCGAAGGAGGCCGTCAGCGTGTCGCTGCGGTAGGAGCGCATATCCAGCCCCCAGGGCGCCAGCAGCACCGGCAGCGCCAGCAGCAGCAGCGCCGCCGCCGCAAAGAGCCGTTTCCCCATCATCATCATCCTTCCGTCAGAATTGCGCGTACAGCATCGGCACATAGCCGCCGGCCATCAGGTGCATCACTGCCCCTGCCAGCAGCAGCAGCGCTCCCAGGCGGCGCAGCCACGCCGGAAGCGGCTTCGCGCCCTCCCGCAGCAGCACCACCATCGCCGCCCCCAACGCCAGCAGCAGCCCCGGCGAAAGCGGCAGCAGGGCAGCCTGCAGCGCCCCGTAGGACAGGGACAGCACCGGAATGCCCGTGGACATGAAGATCACGAAGCCCACGCTGACCGCCAGGAGCGTATACAGCCGCGCCGCCGGACGCACCCAGCGGTCAGGCCGGAGAACGCCCCCGCGCTCCAGCACCATCAGCAGCGCATGGTATGCACCGAAGAGCAGATATCCCCAGGTGAAGCCGTGCCACACGCCCATCAGCAGGAATACAGCCGTCAGGTTCAGCAGCGTGCGCGCCTGTCCCCGGCGGCTGCCGCCGAGGGGGATATACACATAATCCCGGAGGAAGCCGGACAGGGACAGATGCCACCTGCGCCAGAAATCCCGCACGGACGCGGCACGCAGCGGCCTGTCGAAATTCTCCGGCAGCCGCATGCCCAGCATCAGGCCAACGCCCAGCGCCATGTCCGTGCAGCCGGAAAAGTCAAAGTACACATACAAAGGGCAGCAGACCAGCGACAAGAGCAGCGCCAGCGGATGCGCCGGGCCTGAAAAGGCCGCCATCGCCGCCGGATACAGGCTGTCGGCGATCAGGAGCTTCTTGCCCAGACCGGCAGCCAGGCGGAGCAGCCCGGCTTCCAGATCATCCCACGTGACGCAGGCGGCACGGCTCTGCCTGCGGAAATCGCCGAAGCGGCAGAGAGGGCCTGCGCTGAGCTTTGGGAAAAACAGTGCATACAGCAGCGTATCGCACAGGGTTCCACGCTGCGAAGCGTCCCGCACCGCGTCCACCGCATATGAGATCCCCTGCAGGGCCGCAAAGGACAGCCCCACCGGCCATGCGCCGCCCGTCAGCTTCACCGCAACGAGCGTCCCGACCGCAAGGACCGCATACGCCGTAGCCCCCCGCCTGCCCATCTGCGGCGCAAGCCACGCCAGCCCCGCCAGCAGGAGCGTCAGCCACCATGTATCCGGCTGCACCGCCAGCAAAAACGCCGCGCTGAGCAGCAGCAGCCACGCCGTCCGCAGCCGCCGGAAACGCCCCAACGCGAAAAAGCCCGCACAGGCGGCGGGCACGAGCAGGCACAGGTACAGCGGATGCAGCATATCAGATCACCATGTTGCGGAAGATCATCCAGCCGATGCAGCGCCAGCTTTCCGTATCGAAGAAGAACATCAGCTGCGGCTCGAAATCACCGTTGCTGTAAAACACGGTGTCGTAGTCCAGGGCATATTCCGCGCCGTAGAGGGCTTCAATCTCCGCGAGGGTCATGCCGACCTTCGCGCCGCGCCGGGTCACGACCGCATCGGTCAGCACCATGACGGATTCCAGGGTGTTGGCCTTCGCATCGCCGGGCAGGGGACGGGTCGCGAGGACGAACATCTCGTCCGCCGTCAGGTACTCCCGCGTCATGCCCGGGAGCATGCAGTCCTGATCCTCGAAGGTCATCTGCACGGGCGCGCCGGTGTAGTCCGCCAGCGCGTCCAGCAGCGCCTGCGCTGGGTCGCCGATGGCAAAGACAGGCGCATCCTCCGAATCCGTCAGGCGCAGGGTGAAGTCCTCCGCCTGCAGGAGCTCATCCGCCAGCACCGGCGTCAGCAGCAACAGGGACAGCAGCAGCACAAGCATTCTTTTCATCGCAAAATACCTCCATTCATGAGGTCATCCGTCCGATCATACCATTCCACCGGATCATCTGACCCGCACGCTCTGCGCATTTGCCGGGGCCTCGAAGCCGCCGGAAACGATCACCAGCTTCGTCTGGTAGGAGGGGCAGTTCAGATAGACCCAGCGGGCAAATTCAAAGGGCGAGCGCAGACAGCCGCCGGTCACCATGCCGGTCTGGATGAGGCCCGTCATCACGGTGCCGACGCTCTTTTTTTCGCAGGGCCAGCCGTGGATGTAGCGGGCCTTGACATACTCGGTGGTGTGGGGCGTGTAGGAGAGGGTGAAGGCGTGCCAGCGCTCCTTGCGGCCCAGGAGGAACGTACCCGAGGGCGTGGGCGTGGTGCGCTTGCCGGTGCCGACCTGCGCGCAGATGACGAGCTCGCCGTATTCGCCCGTCTCCGTCAGGCGGAAGGCGTAGGTCATGCCGGTGGACTTGTCCAGCACCAGCTCATACGCCGGCGCATCCTCCGTTTCCGGCATGCCGCGGGTCTCCGCCGTCAGCAGGCCCTCCTGCCGGACATAGCCGGTCATTCCGTTCCATTTGACGATCAGGTAGCAGCGGTTGAAGCCCGTCACGCGCATTTGTCCGCCGGCCGGGATCGTCCCGATGACCGACGACAGCGCCGCATCCGGGAAGTCCATCATCGCGATGTCCGCAGGTGCGGTGGCGGTATAGGCCGCCAGCTCCGTGTCCGTGCCGAGGAGCTGCACGGCTTCCTTGAGCACATACCCGGCGCGGCCGTCCAGGTCAATGCGGTAATAATCCCCGGCGCTGGCCGTCACATGAAGGCGCAATCCGGCGCGGCATGCCTTTTCCGAGCCGCCAGTGAACACCGACGCATCCTCAGACAGCACGGCGGCAGTCGTCGTCATCTGCAGATCAATGGCCAGCGGGACAGCGGACGTATCCTTCTTCAGGAAGCCCCAGCGTCCCCCGACCTCCAGCAGATACCACTGTTCCGTGGCATAGGCCACGTCCATCAGCTGCCCGGCAGTCACCGACGCCGTCTCCTCCGCGCCGTCCTCCGGATGCAGCAGCAGCGGCGCTTCCTCCGTGATCTGCAGGAACTGATCCTCGATCGCCCCGACGGCATAGGAGGTCACGTCGTTCGCCCGGACATAGACGTCCGCGCTGCCCAGGCGCTGAAAACCGTTGGTGATCGGCCCCAGCAGGAACAGCTGCGTCTCCGGAAGCCGCCGGTCCGCCGCCGCAGACAGCGCAGGCGCGGTGAACAGCTCCGTCTCCGGTGTGATGATCGCCGCCCGGGCGGAATCTTTGCCGCGCCGGATGCTCTCGACCTCTCCGACGGGCACATAGACCACATCGTCGCCGACGGTGATGCGGTAATAACCGTTGCAGACCGCCTCGGCGATATAGACGCGGTTGGGTTCGATGGACAGGACCTTCGCGGCATGGCGCAGCGGATACTGCCGGGCAGTGACAGCCCTGTCGGCATAGAACTCCGCCTTCGCCGCGTCCATGGCCATGTCGCCGATATCCTGCACATCCCGGTCGTAGACATAGCCTGCTTTTCCGCCGGTCTCGATGCGCAGGAAGCGGTCCGTCCGCGCGGTGACGGTCACGGGCGTCTCCGCCTGCACGGTCATCAGCACCTCCGCATTGTCCATCGGGAGCGCAAACAGGTACTTGTTCTGCGGCAGATACGCCGGATACGGCTCGACCTTCCGCTCCTGCGGCATCGGCTTCACCTCGGCATAGTACACATAGCCGGTCTTGCCCTGATAGGTCGCGCGGGCAAACCGCTCGTTCACCGGCTCCAGCAGGAGGGGCGTGCCCTCCGGGATAGTCGCCAGCGAATCGCTGGAGGCGGCAGGCGCCGGGCGCAGGAACATCACCTTTTCAAAATAACCGGTGAAGGGTTCCGGGAGCTCTGCCAGCGCCCACAGGGGCAGCAGCATAATGCAGAGCAGGATCAGCAGCTTTCTGTTCACGGAGAAGGTCCTCCTGGTGAAAAATTCCGGTTCTTCCATTCATATAGACGTTCCGGAAGGGGCATTCTGTTCATCCGGCGGCAGGAAAATTTCCCGTATTCCATCCGTATGCTCCATTATACCCTTCCCCGGGAAAATCCGCCAGTCCTTTCAGCAGTTTCCTGCCCTTTTCGGCAAACCGCGCTCTTTTCTCGCTAACGCCTTGACGCACACGGCGAAGGAGTGCTATAATAAAGCGTTGCAAATCCATTGCTTTCACATACAGGAGGGAAAACCAATGTCCGGACATTCCAAATGGCATAATATTCAGGCGAAGAAGGGCAAGGCTGACGCAGCCCGCGGCGCGATCTTCACCAAGATCGGCCGTGAGATCGCCATCGCGGTGCGTGCTGGCGGCCCCAATCCCGATAACAACAACAAGCTGCGCGATATCATCGCCAAGGCCAAGGCCAACAACATGCCCAACGACAACATCAAGCGCTCCATCCAGAAGGCGAGCGGCGAGCTGTCCAACGTGGTGTACGAGGAGATCACCTACGAAGGCTATGCCCCCGGCGGTGTGGCCGTGATCGTCAAGACCATCACCGACAACCGCAACCGTACCGCCTCCGACGTGCGCCACTGCTTCGCCAAGAACGGCGGCAACCTGGGCACCACCGGCTCC
>SVGU01000038.1 GCA_015056155.1 Clostridiales bacterium | reverse complement strand
ATGAAGGAAGGCTTCGAGTGCGGTATGTCCCTCGAGGGCCACAACGACATCAAGGAAGGCGACATCATCGAGTGCTTCATCATGGAAGAAATCCCCCGGTAAGGGGCTCTGCCCCTTACATCCCCGCCAGAGGGATTTATCCCTCTGGACTCCCTTTTCGCGATCGGGTTGAGCTCCTTCGGTTCAGGCAGAGTTCGCGTGGTTGGTGCAGGGGACGGGGTGTGGAACGCTTCCGGATTTCCTTTTCGCGATCGGGTTGAGTGCCCGTGAGCGCGGATAATCAAATAACCATAAGGCAGGGGAGGGCCACGTAAACCGTGCCTTCCCCTGCTTTGCTGACATTGTCTGATCTTTAAGGAGACAAAATGAGCTATAACCGTATTGATCGTATTTCCGAGGAGGTTCGCCGCGAGGTGGATCGCATCATCCGCGAAGAGCTGAGCGACCCGCGCATCGGCGGCACCTTCTCCGTGACTCGCGCGGAGGTCACCCGTGACCTGCGCCATGCGAAGATCTACGTGTCCGTGCTGGAGGATGATCGCCGCGAGGGCATGATGAAGGCGCTCAAGAGCGCTGCGGGCTACATCCGCCGTGCGCTGGGCCAGAACATCATCATCCGCTACAGCCCGGAGCTGACCTTCGTCAGCGACGAAAACATTGCCTACGGCGTGCACATCGCCAAGATCCTGGCAGACGCCCAGAAAACGGAGGGTGCTACCAATGAAGAGGACGATTCTCAGACCCCTTGAACCTGTGATGGAGGCCATCCGCACGGCCAAGAGCATTGCGCTGATCTGCCATGTGAGCCCTGACGGCGACACGATCGGCAGCGCCATGGCGCTGCGGCAGGGCCTGCTGCAGCTGGGGCGGCCGATCACCATGTTCTGCCAGGACCCGGTGCCGGAAGTCCTGGCCTTCCTGCCCGGGGCGGAGGGCTTCCGCCTGCCGGAAAACGTGGCGGAGGAGGAGCGCTTCGACCTGCTGCTGTGCGTGGACGTTTCCGACGAAAAGCGGATGGGCCGCTGCGCAGAGCTGATGTCCCGCGCCAGGCACACCGCGCAGATCGACCATCACGACACGAACACGAACTTCTGCGAAGTGAACTGCGTGGACGGGCATGCCCCGGCGTGCGCGCTGGTTGCGTACGAGCTGCTCGAGCGCCTGGGCTGCACCATCACGCCGGAGATCGCGCTGTGCCTGGCCGTTGCGCTGAGCACCGACACCGGCCATCTGGTGTACAACAGCACCACGCCGGAGGCTTTCCATGCCATGGGCGAGCTGGTCGAGGCCGGCGCACCGATGGCGGAGGCGTTCCGCCGTCTGTACCGTCAGCGTCCGCCGCGTCAGGTGGCCCTGCTGGCCAAGGCGCTGGAGACGGTGACCTTCCATCACGGCGGCAGGATCACCTCCATTCAGCTCTCCCGGGAGGATTTCGAGGCCTGCGGCGCGCTGAGCGAGGATGCGGAGATCATCGTGAACTACGGCCTGGACGTCAAGGGCGTGCGCATGTGCGTTTTCGCCCGGGAGACGGAGACCGGCGTCGTGAAGCTGAGCCTGCGTGCGGTTGCGCCGGACAAGGTCAGCGGCGTTGCACAGCGCTTCGGCGGCGGCGGACACGCGCAGGCGGCCGGCGCGACGGTGCAGCTGCCGCTGGATGAAGCGGTGCGGCAGGTCGTCGCCTGCATGAAGGAAGAATTGGAGCAAGCGGAATGAACGGATTCCTGAACATCCTCAAGCCCCCGGGAATGACCAGCGCGGCGGTGGTCGCGGTGGTGAAGCGCCTGACGGGCGAGAAGCGTGTCGGCCATGCCGGGACCCTTGATCCGGAGGCGGCAGGCGTGCTCCCGGTGATGATCGGCCGGGCAGCGCGGCTGTTCGACTATCTGGTGGACAAGGAGAAGGCGTATGTCGCCGAGGCGGCCTTCGGTTATGCCACCGACACGCAGGACGCGACCGGCACGGTGATCGAGGCCGGCACGGATTATCCGACCTTCGACGAGGTTCGTCAGGCGGCCCGGCAGCTGGAGGGCGATATCTGGCAGCGGCCGAGCATGTACAGCGCCATCAAGCAGGGCGGCGTTCCGATGTACGAGCGTGCCCGGCGCGGCGAGACCGTGGAGGTGCCCCTGCGGCAGGTGCATGTGGAATCCATCACCCTGCACGAGGAAACGCCGAACCATGGTGTGCTGATGACGGTGCGCTGCGGGCGCGGGACTTACATCCGTTCCATCTGCGATGATCTGGGCAAGCTGACCGGCTGCCCGGCGCACATGCGCTTCCTGCTGCGCAGCCAGAGCGGCGTGTTCACCCTCGACACGGCCATGACCATCGAAGAGGCTGAGCAGCACCGGCTGGCGGGAACGCTGGCGGAGAATCTGCTGCCGCTGGACTGGCCGATCCAGCACATTGCGCGGGTGGACGTGCCTGCATATCTGTCCAAGCAGGTCGTCAACGGCGTGAAGCTGCCGGTCAAGCGGGTCACGTCCGCAAGGGAAACGGCGGAAGGGCAGCCCGTGCGCGTGTACCTGAACGACCAGTTCTGGGGGATCGCGGCGCGCGAGGAGGACATGCTCGTCTGGAAGTGCCAGACGCCGCCGGATGCGCCTGTGGCGGTCTGTGAACCCGAAGCCAAGGAGGGGTGCGATGAACATTCTCCGTGATCCGAAACGGCTCAAGCCCTGCGTGCTGGTGCTGGGGATGTTTGACGGCGTACACCGCGGACATCAGGCGCTGCTGATGCGGGGATATGAGCTGGCGCAGGAAATGGCCTTTCCGCTGGCGGTCTGCTGCTTCGAGCCGCATCCGCTGCGGGTGCTCGCGCCGGAAAAGGCGCCGCCGCTGCTGACCATGCTGCCGGAAAAGGCGCGGGTCATGCAGTCCTTCGGCGTGAACAGCCTGTGCATCACAACCTTCAACCATGCCCGGGCGAATCAGAGTTCCGAGGATTTCATGGCGGAGCTGGTCGAGGTATATGCGCCGGTCGTGGTGGTGTGCGGCTTCAACTTCACCTTCGGCAAGGGCGGCGCCGGCAACGGCAAGATCCTCCGGGAATACGGCCGCAAGCATGGCTTCCGGACCGTGATCGTGCCGGAGGTGCTCATCGACGGTGCGACCGTCAGCTCCACGAGGATTCGCAATCTGCTGAGCGCGGGGGATATCCCGATGGTGAGCCGCCTGCTGGGTCATGCGTACACGCTGTCCGGCCGGGTGGAATCCGGCAAGCAGCTGGGCCGCACGATGGGCTTCCCCACGGCGAATATCTCCTTCCGCAAGACCAAGGCGCTCCCGGCCTTCGGCGTATATGCCTGCTGGCTGGAGACGGGCGACGGCGCGTTCCACCCGGCGGTGGTGAATGTCGGGCGGCATCCAACGCTGCCGGAGGGCAACGTCACGGTAGAGGCTCATGTGCTGGACGAGCAGCTTGATCTGTATGGGCAGCACGTGCGTCTCAGCTTCCTGAAGCATCAGCGGGCAGAGACCCGCTTTGCGGACAAGGAGGCGCTGCAGGAGCAGATCACCCGCGACGCCGAGGAGGCAAGGGCATACTTCGCATCCCTGCAATAAAGTATACAGGAAAACCCGCTGCGTCAGGTGTATGGCGCAGCGGGTTTTGTGTTCGTGGTATGTTATGGGAAATGGGGTATATAACGGGAGGATCAGGGCTTCAGCAGCGCTGCCGCCCATTCGGCGGGCTTGAACCCGACGAGCACCGCATCCTCCGTCACGAGGATCGGGCGCTTGACGAGCATGCCGTCGGAGGCGAGGAGAGCGAGCTGCTCCGCCTCGGACATGGCGGGGAGCTTGTCCTTGAGGCCGTATTCGGCATAGAGCTTGCCGGAGGTGTTGAAGAAGCGCTTCAGCGGCAGACCGCTCAGGCGGTGCCATTCGGTCAGCTCCGCGAGGGTGGGCTGCTCGTCGCGGATGTGCCGCGCGGTGTAGCTAAAGCCGTTTTCGTCCAGCCACTTCCGGGCCTTCTGGCAGGTGGTGCAGCCGGGATACCAGTTGAACAGCATGTGGGTCATCCTCCTTCAGGGTCAGTCGCGGGGGAGCATGGCGGCGGCGCGCACGGGCTTGTCCAGGCGCACCTCGACATAATTGCGCAGCAGGGTGTAGGGGGCGATGGCGTCCTGGGTATCGACCCAGCCGGCAGAGCCGACGTTCAGCATCGTCCGCATCCACCTGACCTGCGCGGCGGAGACGGGCGTGTGCGCCTTGAGGTGGCAGTCATAGCAGACGAGGCCGCCCTCCGCGTGGTCGAACCAGGCGCTCTCCGTGTCGGTCATGCGCTTGCCGCAGTGGACGCAGTGCTGCAGGCGGGGACGGAAGCCCTCGCAGGCGGAAAGGTGCAGCAGGAACCCGGCGACCAGCGGCCGCCACGGCTGGTCGGAGAAGGTCAGGCGGGAGAGCGTGTGCAGCAGCAGCATGAACAGCTCCTGTGCGGGCACGCCTGGCTGGACGACGTTCTCCACCACATTCAGCAGGTAGGTGCCCACGGACAGGCGGTCGAAATCCGCGCGCAGGGGATAGAAGGTTTCGATCATTTGCGCGGACACGACGGTCAGGTGCGCACCCTTCTGGTACAGCTCGAAATCGCCCAGCGCAAAGAGCTCGCTGGCGTTCAGAATGGGGGAGCGCGGCTTGCGGCAGCCCCGCGCGAGGGCCTCGATGCGTCCCTGCGTCGGGCTGAAGAGGGTCAGCATCCGGTCGTTGTCGCGGTAGTTGGCGTAGCGCAGGACGATGGCGGTGCGTTCGGTCTGGCGCATGGGTTCCCTCCTTTCCTGATGGCTACCATGATACAGAAAAAACCGCATCCGGTCAAGTGCGGATGCGGCGGAAATGTGATCAGTTGTTGGGCACGAGGGTGGCGAAGTAGATGCAGTCGCCGACCTCGCGGCGCTTGGGGTTGGAGGGGGAGTTGATCTTTTGGCCGTTGAGGACGACCGTGGTGGAGGAGCCGCCGTCCAGGTTGTAGGCGTTGTCCATGCCGAAGGCGACGCACAGCTTCGCCATCTGGGCGAGGGTGAAGCCCTGGTCCTTGTAGTCGGTGCTCTCCGGGCCCTCACAGCACAGGATGAGGTACTCCAGCTTGCCGACCTGGCCGATGACCATGCGCTGCGCCTTCATCCAGGGGCCGTTGTTCTCGTTGTTGGTGAAGGTCGTCATGGGCTCGCCGTTTTCCAGGATCAGGTTGGGGCCGAACCAGTAGGTGTGCAGCGCAACGCCGCCGGCGGCTTCGAAGGCGTCCCAGCCCTTCTTGCTGGTGGGGCGGAGGTAGTGGAAATCGCCCTGGTCGTCGATGATGAGCAGCTCGCGCAGGTTGTTGGCGTTGAAGCGCATCTTGCGGCCGTTGCGGTAGGCGATGCCGCTGTCGTGATGGTTGAAGAAGTCGCCGTTGATGGCCAGGACCGCGTTGTTGCGGGCCGCCATCTGCTCCACGCGGGAGATCTGCTTGGAGGGGTAGGGGCTGGCCAGAGCGGTACGGAACTGGGTCGGGTCGCTCAGCTTCACTCGGATGGCCATGACCGCCGTTACGCCGTCAGTCTGAGTCTCGACCTGCTTGATGTCGTCCGTCCAGTAGGTGGTCTCGACCCGGATGGAGAGGCTGCCGTCCTCGTAGCCTGCGTTGTCGGGCAGGTAGCAGTCGGGGTTGGGCTTGTAGGGGGCGGGGGCAGGCTGCTTGTTGACCAGCCATGTATCAATGGGGGCATAGCCCGTCTCAGCCGCGCAGGGCAGCGCGATCGCCAGAGCCAGCAGCATCAGCAGGATTCGGGAAAGATGCTTCATGAGTGCAGTCCTCTCTGTGTCGTGATGGTGTTTGGTAGGTGAACAAAGATAAGTATAGCACATTTTGTCAGGCCTTGCAAGGGATTCTGCATAGGAACTCCTCCCTTTGGGGAAAAGTTTACACAGAAAAATGCAAAGCTGACTTGACATAAAATGCAAAGCGTGCTATGCTAAAAATGCAAAGTCGACATTGCATTTTGGGAAACGGAGTGGAAAGGATGAAAACGCGCATCAAGGAGCTTCGCAAGGCGAGGAAGCTGAGCCAGGAGGAGCTGGCGGATGCGGTGGGGACGACGCGGCAGACCATCACGTCCATCGAGACGGGGAAGTATGTCGCCTCGCTGCCGCTGGCGTACCGGATCGCGAAGGTTTTCGGGCTGAAGATCGAGGACGTGTTTTTGCTGGAGGAGGAAGCGTGATGGAGAAGTACGATGCGAAGCGATACCGTCGGACACTGTGGCTGCGGATACTCTTCTATATGCTGATGTTCATTCTGGCACTGTCTCTCTTGGTCGCATCTGTTGTCATTGGAAGAGAAACGGCGACAGGTGATTTTATCCATCTGGTGGCAATGCTTATGGTGTTCTTCTGCCGTCGTCTGGACGGTGGAGAGTCCGTCAATCTTATCGAAGCGCTTTGGGATGAAAAGACGCTGCGAAAGGCGTGGTATGCCGAGCATGATGAGCGGCGGATGATAATCAATGCCCGGGCTGGGATTCCGCTGATGTCATACACAGCCATTGTTCTGGCTGTTATGGGAATGCTGTTCAGCCTGTGGGAGGATGGAATCGGGTTTGGTATCATTCTGGCAGCGCTGTTCGTTCATTTGTTCAGCGCCTGTGCCTGCTGGTACTGGCAAAGGAAACTGACTAATGAAGAGGAGGAAACGAACGATGAACCTTGACCAATACCGTCTGATCATCCACCGCCGGATGAATGCCTTTCGTGCGGGATGGCTGTTCTACCTGCTGCTGGTGGGGGCGGTGAATATCGCCGGCGAGCGGATCACTGACCACCCGGCCTTTTCCGGGTTGATGGGCTTCGTGGCTGGCGGACTGCTGGTGGGCATCTTCAGCATGTCAAAGTTTCACAGGGCCCTCAAGGACGATGCTGCCCTGCGCCGCCTGTACAATGCCGAGCATGACGAGCGCATGCAGATGATCCGTGCAAAGGCGGGTGTTCCGGTGGTGCTGATCCTGAGTGTCGCGATGATCGGCGCGGGCCTGATCGCCACATTCTTCAACATGACGGTTGCGATGACGCTGGTGTTCGCGGCGGTCCTGCAGATGCTGGTGAGCCTGGCGATCAAGTTCTGGTGCATGCGGACGATGTGATGCACTTCCGCTGTTCTGCGGCGTCGGAATCGTTGAAAAGCAGCGGAGATTGTGCTATTCTGTAATATGGAATACTATTTTGGAAAGGAGCATCGCCGGATGCAGCCGATCGCGCATATCCGCAATGATTTCCCGACGAAGTTCGGGCTGCCGAGGCAGTCGGGGCTGGTGCCGGAGCTGGTCTCGACGATCGTGTTCGAGCCGGAGTTCCGCGTGCCCGAGGCGCTGCGGGGGATCGAGACGTACTCCCACCTGTGGATCATCTGGGGATTTCATCAGGCGGTCCGGGACGGCGGGAAGGCGGGGGAGGAAGCCTCCTGGAAGCCCACGGTGCGTCCGCCCCGGCTGGGCGGCAACACCCGCATGGGCGTCTTTGCGACGCGCTCGCCCTTCCGGCCGAATCCGCTGGGCCTGACGGTCGTGAAGCTGCTGGGCGTGACCGATTCTCCGGAGGGAAAGGTGCTGCTCGTGTCCGGCGCGGACATGATGGACGGCACGCCTGTCTACGACATCAAGCCCTATCTGCCCTATGTGGACAGCATTCCGGACGCGGTGGGCGGCTTCACGGAGGAGAAGGCGGCGTACCATCTGGAGGTGGACTTCCCGGAGGCGCTGCTTGCGCAGGTGCCTCAGGCACAGCGGGAGACGCTCCTGGGCGTTCTGGCGCAGGACCCTCGCCCGGCCTATCAGCATGACGAGAACCGCGTGTACGGCTTCGCCTATGCAGGGATGGACGTGCGCTTCACCGTGCGCGGCGGCACGCTGACCGTTGTTGAAATCAGAAAGGAATGAGGTACCAATGAGCATTATCGAAACGCTGGTAGAGAAGTTCCCCATCCGCAAGAGCCGGAAGCAGAAGGAAGCCTTCCGCGAGTGGTTCATCGGCTGGGCGCAGGAGCAGGGCTATGCCGCGGAGGCGACGGCTCCCAAGGGGCTGTTCCGCAGCAGCAATGTCGTCGTCGGCGACCCGGAAACGGCGGAGGTCGTCTTCACCGGGCATTATGATACCCCGGCGGTGATGCCGCTGCCCAACTTCATCACGCCCTGCAACGTCCTGGTGTATCTGCTGTATCAGCTGCTTCTGGTGCCGGTGCTGCTCATTCCAGGGGCGCTGACCGGCGCGGTGAGCGGCTATGTTCTCAAGCTCCTGACCGGAGAGATGGAGCTGGCGGCCTCCATCGGCGGCATGCTGGGCTTTGTGATGGTCTATGTGACGCTGGGGATCATGATGTTTGGCCCGGCGAACAAGCATAACGTCAACGACAATACCTCCGGCGTGGCGGCGGTGATGGAGCTGATGCAGCGCATCCCGGCGGACAAGCGGGCGAAGACCGCCTTCATCCTCTTCGACAACGAGGAGAAGGGCATGCTGGGCAGCGCGGCCTACGCCAGCGGGCACAAGACGGTCAAGAAGGAGAAGCTGCTGATCAACATGGACTGCGTGGGCGACGGCGAGAATATGCTGTTCTTCGCCAACAAGCGCACGCGGAAGCTGCCCTGCTTCCCGCAGCTGGAGGCGGCGATGCAGTCGGCGACGGGCCGCAATTTCCTGATGAACAAGATGGAAAAGTGCGTATACCCCTCCGATCAGGCGAACTACCGCTACGGCATTGCGGTGTGCGCATGCAACAAGATGAAGGTCATCGGCTACTACTGCGACAAGATCCATACGAAAAAGGACACCGTCTGCGAGCAGGCGAACCTCGACTTCCTTGCCGAGGGTCTGAGCGCGTTCGTCGATACCCTGTAAGAGGTACAGGCAGGAGGACATATGACGATTCTGGAACAGATCAACGAGAAATTCCCGATCCGCCGCACCGATGCGCAGAAGGAAGCCTTCCGCAAGTGGGCGCTGGAGCAGATGGCCGGGATGGGCTACCATGCGCGGGTGGAGGAGAACGACAAGGGCAAGCACCTGAATGTCGTCGCCGGCGATCCGGACAAGGCGAAGATCACCGTGACGGCCCATTACGACACGCCGGCCTGCATCGGTATCCCGAACCTGATGATCCCGCGCAACTGGCTGGTCTACTTCCTGTACCAGGCGCTGGTCGTCGGCGGCATGCTGGCCATTGCGCTGGCGGCCGGTTTGGGGCTGGGAGTGCTGCTGAAGAGTCAGCAGGCGCTGCTGCTGGGCTATTTTGGCGTGTACATGGCGCTGCTCATGCTGATGCTCTACGGCCCGGCGAACAAGCACAACGTCAACGACAACACCTCCGGCGTGGCGGCGCTGCTGGAAACGATGGCCCGCGTGCCCCAGGAGCAGCGGCAGCAGGTCGCCTTCATCCTTTTCGACAACGAGGAGAAGGGCCTGAAGGGCTCCAAGGCCTATGCCCGCGACCACCTCGAGGTGCAGCACACGAAGCTGATCGTCAATCTGGACTGCGTGGGTCTGGGCGAGCACTTCATCATCGCGACTCCCGCGCTGGCGCGCAACACGGAGGAGTTTGCGATTCTGGAGCGCGTGCTGCCTTCGCATGAGGGACGCCAGGTGCATTTCTTCAGCTCCGTCACCACGCGCGGCAATTCGGACTTCCGCTCCTTCAAGTGCGGTGTGGGCGTGTCTGCGTACCGCAAGGTCAAGGTCGTCGGCTTCCTGACCAGCGCGATCCACACGGGCCGCGACACGCGCGCAGATCAGGAAAACATCGACTTCATTTCCGGCGCGCTGGCGGACTGCGCGGCGCAGCTTCCTGCGGCGGAAGAAGCCTGATGCACGCTTTGGGATGCGGCATTTGCGATGCATGAAATATACCAAATCAAACAGATTATTCTGTAATTTCCGCCGAAATTGCAGGAAGCCTGCTGTAAGGTATTGACGAAAATCGCGTTTGGTCTTATCATTTACATATGTAATTTCAGTACCTACGGGAGAGGAGGGGCTTGCGTTGATCAACGCCACAGGTGCAGCCCCATTGTTCTGGTATATCTACCGCCCGACCTGCAAGAACAGCAGGGATACCGACGGCGGCTTCAACATCGCGCTTTATCCGGACCATCGGCTGGTGTACAGCCGGTATAACCAGGCGAACCAGATCGTCGATCAGAGCGCGTTCCAGCTGCCGCCGGAGGTGACGGCGACGTACCTGACCATCCTGCACAGCCAGGCGTGGTGGATGGGCGAAACGCCCCTGAACATCCGCGTGAACGGCACGCCCCAGTATTCCTGCATGTTCGGCTTCGCGGGCCATCCGCTGTTTATCTGCGACGAGATCAACACCCTCGTGCTCAAGCCCTTCAACAGCCAGCGCGGCATGTATGCCCGCCGCCTGCGGATGATGCTGGAGAGCATCGCGGAAATGCTGTACAGCTTCGGCATCGGCCTGACGGTGGAGAGCTTCGTGTGGGACTGGCGGGTGATTCAGCCGATCAACCCTAACCAGAACACGCAGATGGTCGAGCCCTCGGCGGAGCAGATGCCCTACGCCGAGCAGCAGGAAGACGTCTACGGCGTGGCACAGTGACAATGAAATAAACGGCAGTATCGGACGGGTAACGGCGATGCTGCCGTTTTTTGCAGGCAATGCCGGGGACGGCGCGGCCTGCATGTTGATGAAGAGGAGGAACCAACCGATGAATGCAAAGTATCAGGCATGGCTTGATTGCCCCGGTATGCCCGAAGAGCTGCTCAGCCAGCTCAAGGCGATGAACGAGGAGCAGATCTCCGACAGCTTTTATCGTGAGCTGGCCTTTGGCACCGGCGGCCTGCGCGGCGTGCTGGGCGCCGGCACGAACCGCATGAACCTCTACACCGTGTCCAAGGCGACCCGCGGTCTGGGCAAGTACCTCAAGGAGACCTTCGAGAACCCCAGCTGCGCCGTGAGCTGCGACAGCCGCATCCACTCCACCGATTTTGCCCGACTGACGGCCGCGACCCTCGCAGCGATGGGCATTCGCGTGTATATCTACAAGACCCTGATGCCCACGCCCATGCTGTCCTACGCCGTGCGCCACCTGAACACCAGCGCAGGCGTGATGGTGACTGCCTCCCACAACCCCGCCAAGTTCAACGGCTACAAGGTGTACGGCGCGGACGGCTGCCAGATCACCATCGAGGCGGCGGACCGCATCTACGGCTACATCTGCGCCGAGGAAACCCTCGTGCCCGAGCTGCCGGACTTCGACGCCCTGATGGCCACCGGCATGATCAGCTGGATCGACGACGAGACCATCGAGAGCTACTACAAGATCATGGACGGCCTGCGCATCGCGCCCGCGACCGAGCGCCTGCACCTGGTGTACAGCCCCCTCAACGGCACCGGCAATGTGCCCGTCCGCGAGATGATGAAGCGCATGGGCAACATCGACGTGGAGATCGTCGCCGAGCAGGAGCTGCCCGACGGCCATTTCCCCACCTGCCCCTATCCGAACCCTGAGATCCGCGAGGCAATGAAGCTGGCGATCGAGAAGACCATCGCCACTGGCGCGGACATGTGCCTGGCCACCGACCCCGACTGCGACCGCATCGGCGCGGGCGTGCGCGTGGGTGACGAGGTGGTGCTGATCTCCGGCAACGACATGGGCGTGCTGCTGCTGGACTACATCTGCAGCCACCGCGGGAAGTCCGAGCTGACCCCCGTGGCGGTCAAGACCATCGTGACCACCGAGATGGCGGTGCCGATCTGCCAGAAGTACGGCGTTGAGCTGCGCAATGTGCTGACCGGCTTCAAGTTCATCGGTGAGCAGATCGGTTTGCTGGAGCAGGAGGGCCATCCGGAGCGCTACATCTTTGGCTTCGAGGAGTCCTACGGCTACCTCAGCGGCACCGATGTGCGCGACAAGGATGCGGTGAACGCTGCGGTGCTCGTGTGCGAGATGGCGGCGAATTACAAGGCGCAGGGCCTGAGCCTGCTGGACAAGCTGGATCTGCTGCGCAAGGAGCACGGCTTCTTCGCCCAGCGCCTGCTGACCTTCGAGTATGAAGGCGAATCCGGCGCGAAGACCATGGCGGGCATCATGGCGAACCTGCGCAAGCCTCTGGGCGAGTTCGCGGACGAGGCCTTCCAGACGGCGGCCCGCATTGACTACGAGAACGACGAGACCGGCCTGCCCAAGAGCGACGTGCTGAGCTTCGCGCTGGCCAGCGGCGACAAGATCATCGTCCGTCCCAGCGGCACGGAGCCGAAGCTGAAGGCGTACCTGTTCGCCAAGGGCGCGGATCAGGCGGCTGCTGAGGCGACCCTGGACATCCTCGAGACGCTGATGAACCGCTACTGCAAGGCCTAAAGGAAAAGACAAGCCGGGGCAAAAAACGGGTCAAGGGGCGAAGCTCCTTGCAGGGTGCAGGGGCAGCGCCCCGCCCGCCGGAGGCAAGCTGCGGTAAAGGCAAGCAACAAAGGAAAACACACCAAAGCGAAGCACAAAAACCCCATAACGCCTTTGAGGGATTCTCCGAAACGGAGAATCCCTCAAACAGTTCGCACAGCCCCGCAAAGGAAAGCCCTCAGCCCCCAATTCCCACAAGCCAAAGGAACGCAGCCCCGCAAAGGCCGCGTTCCTTTTCATATGCGGATGGGTACAGGAAAGCCCCGGGCCATAAGCGGCTCGGGGCTTGCTGTTTGCGGATCAGGCAGCGGCCTCAACGGGGGTCGCCAGCACGTTCAGCGCATCGATGATGGCTTGTGCAACGCCGGTCTCATCCAGCGTGATGGCTTCGACGTCGATGGGGAAGGTCTTGCCGACGAACTGGTTGGTCATCAGCTCCACGACCTCGGTCTCGTTGACGATCGCCTTGATGGTCGCGATCGCGCCGGTCTCGTCCAGCGTCACGGTGACTTCCGCAATCTCGGTCTTGATGGTCTTACTGCCGTCCTCGTTCTCGGTCACGACGGGCAGAACGACTTCTTCGACGGCGGGCTCTTCGGTCACGACTTCCTCAGTGGTCTCCTCGGCGATAACTTCCTCAGCGGTCTCCTCGACGACAACTTCCTCGGTGGTCTCCTCGACGACGACTTCCTCGGCGGTCTCTTCGGTCACGACTTCCTCAGCGGGCTCCTCGGTCACGACTTCCTCGGCGACGACTTCCTCGGCGACGACTTCCTCGGCGACAACTTCCTCAGCGGTCTCCTCGGTGACGACTTCCTCGGCGGTCTCCTCGACGACGACTTCCTCGGCGGTCTCCTCGGCGACGACTTCCTCGGCGGTCTCCTCGGCAACGACTTCCTCAGCGGTCTCTTCGACGACGACTTCCTCAGCGGTCTCTTCGACGACGACTTCCTCGGCGGTCTCCTCGGCGACGACTTCCTCAGCGGTCTCTTCGGCGACGACTTCCTCGGCGGTCTCTTCGACGACGACTTCCTCAGCGGTCTCCTCGGCGACGACTTCCTCAGCGGTCTCCTCGACGACGACTTCCTCAGCGGTCTCTTCGACGACGACTTCCTCAGCGGTCTCCTCGGCAACGACTTCCACATCAGTGGAGGTGGCGGGCTCGGCGGTCGCTTCGGGAGCGGGCGTCACGCCGTTGAGGGCGTTGTAGGCGTTCTGCAGGGAAGCCAGCGCCTGGGACACATGCACCTCAGCGGCTTCCTTGTTCGCGCGGGCGATCTCCAGATCGTTGGTCAGCACGGCGATCTGCTCCACGTTGGCGGCGTTCTTGGCGGCCAGGGTCAGCAGCTCGCTCTCCAGCGTGGCAACGCGGGCGGTGCTCTCCTCCAGCGTCAGGTTGGCTTCGTCCAGCGCAGCCTGCGCGGCGTCCAGCTGCTCTTCGACAGCTTCCTTGTCGGAGATGGTCTGCTGCAGGGCGGACTGGCTGGTGGCCAGCTCCTTGTTCAGGTTATCGACCTGCGCGTTGAGGTTGTTGGAGTTGGCGATCATGACGCCGATGAGGATCACCGCGGCGATCAGCACAACGATCAGCGCGATCAGGGAGGAGCTGCTCTTCTTGCCGGCGCTCTGCGCGGGCTTGGCAGTCGTCTTGGCGGGCGCCTTGCTGCCGGACTTGTGGTTCTTGGACATGGGGATAACCTCCTTCAAATAATTACGTGTTTCATGGTGTGCAGGGGTCAGTCGGTCAGGAGCGCGGACATGGCGCTCAGGCTTTGGATCGCTTCCTCCAGCTGACGGAGGAGCTCCTGTGTGTCAGCGTTGAAGGCCGTGTTCTCGGCGGTGCACTGCTCCTCCAGCGCGCTGAGGACAGCATCCAGCTCCTCGCTCTGCGCGCGGAGCTCCTTGCGCTGCGCCTTCAGCACGGTCACTTCCTCTGCGGCAGCTTCAGCCTCCGGGGCGACCAGCGCCAGCTCGGCCTCGACCTCCGGCAGCTCCTGAAGGTACTGTGCATATTCTGCCTGCTGCTTCTGTAAACGCTTCTGGCTCGTTTCGATCTTGTTCTGCAGCTCGGTGATCTGCAGCTGAGCATTTCTTTGGGCGACGAGCTGCGTCACCATCACGATGCACAGCGCGAGCATCACGAGCGTGAAGAGCGCGCGAAACCAGCTGGGAAGCCCTTTGGTCATCAGGTCGATACACCTCCTGGATTCAACCCGGTAGCGGTTGAAAATCACTTTTGCTATTGTATCATACTATTTGCCAAAATGCAAAGCCGTTTCGGGTACATCTTGTGTGTTTTACCGTTTTTTTCGAAATTGTTCACATTCATTAAGAAAATTGACAATATTTTGGTCGGGCGCAGGCGGTCGGCTGTGTTTCTTTTTTGTCCTTGCGATTGAACAAGGCGCTTTCATCTGTTATACTATATTATGGAGAAGAATGCACTATCTCTTCATGAAGGAGGATACATATATGAAACTCTGGGGCGGCCGGTTCTCGAAATCCACGGATCATCTGATGGATGACTTCCATTCTTCCATTTCCTTTGACCAGCGCATGGCGGAGCAGGACATTACCGGCTCCATCGCCCACGCGACGATGCTGGGCGAGCAGGGGATCATCCCGCAGGCGGACGCGGACAAGATCGCCGAGGGCCTGAAGGGGATCCTGGCGGACGTGGAGGCCGGGAAGATCGAGTGGATGGTGGATGCGGAGGACATTCACATGAACGTGGAGACCATCCTGACGCAGCGCATCGGCGAGGCGGGCAAGCGCCTGCACACCGGCCGCAGCCGCAACGATCAGGTGGCGCTGGATGTGCGCATGTACGCCAAGGTCGCCTGCCGCGAGACGGAGGAGATGCTGAACGACCTGCTGAACGTCATTCTGGACATCGCGCAGGACAACCTGCATACCATCATGCCCGGCTACACCCACATGCAGAAGGCGCAGCCCATCACGCTGGCGCATCACATGATGGCGTATTTTGAGATGTTCCTGCGCGACCGACGCCGCTTCCGTCAGGCGTTTGACGCGGCGGATGTGATGCCCCTGGGCTCCGGCGCGCTGGCCGGCACGACTTATCCGCTCAACCGTGAACGCGTGGCGGAGCTGCTGGACTTCTCCGCCATCACCCGCAACAGCCTTGACGGCGTGTCTGACCGCGACTTCCTGCTGGACTTCCTCCACGCGGCCTCCGTGTGCATGATGCACCTGAGCCGCTTCTGCGAGGAGCTGATCATCTGGAACACGAACGAGTTCCGCTTCGTGGAGATGGACGACGCCTACGCGACCGGCTCCTCCATCATGCCGCAGAAGAAGAACCCCGACGTCGCCGAGCTCATCCGCGGCAAGACCGGCCGCGTGTACGGCGACCTGATGGCGCTGCTGACGGTGATGAAGGGCATCCCGCTGGCCTACAACAAGGACATGCAGGAGGACAAGGAGGCCTTCTTCGACGCGCGCGACACGCTGGTGAAGGGCCTGACGGTGTTCACCGCGATGCTGAAGACCTGCACCTTCCGTAAGGAGGTCATGGAGCGCGGCGCATCCGGCGGCTTCACGAACGCGACGGACGCGGCGGATTACATGGTCAAGCACGGCGTGCCCTTCCGCGATGCGCATGAGGTGGTGGGCCGCCTGGTGGCGCATTGCCTGAACGAGAACAAGGCGCTGCTGGACCTGACGCTGGAGGAGCTCAAGAGCTTCCACCCGGTGTTTGAGCAGGACGTGTTCGATGACCTGAGCATGCTGAGCTGCGTGGAGAAGCGCCGCATTCCCGGCGCGCCCGCACCGGACATGGTACAGATGGCGATCAACCAGGGCAGGGAAGCGCTGAAGAAATAAACCGAGCGGGGGGCAAAAAAATGGGTCCAGGGGTGAAGCCCCTGGCGCAGGTGGAGGGCTGCGTAAGCCCTCCCCGCCGGAGGCCCCCGCCGTAGCGGAAACCCCGTGACGCCTTTGAACGATCTCCGATCGTTCAAACAGTCCGCTCAACTCCAATAGAAGAAGACAACAAAGTGCACTAACTTCATAAGCCACCCAAGCGTCCATCCCCCTGGAAGAACCTTCATCCCTGAATCGTTCTGTATGGTGAATGACCCGAATCAATAAGGAGGCATCCATCATGAAGCGCATCCCCCTGATCCTGACGCTGCTCGCCCTGCTGCTGCCCCTCACCATGGCCCAGGCAACTCCGAGCGTGCCCCTGTCCACCCGCGAGATCCCGTCCATCCCCTCTGCGCCTGCCGCGCCGCAGGTCGTGCGCTCCGTGCAAAACGGCGGTACGCTGACGGTCGCCTTTGACCGGGCGCTGCCGAGAGAGTCGCTGCTGGAGTTCATCGCGCTGGACGGCGATTACCGTGAGAACGCCGTGCGGTATGCTGCGCAGGACGGCCTGTATACCACGCAGGGGCTGCCCAATGGCGGCCAGTGGCTGCGGATCGACCTGGCGTGGGTGCAGGGCGGCGAGAATGCCACGGCCCGCTACAACATCGGCGGCGGTCTCGTACAGACCAGCCGGTTCGACGGCCGCTTCAATGAATTTGTCTACGATTCCGAGGGCGTGTTCATGGAGTTCCGCGATGCGGACAGCGGCGTGTGGACGCGCTTTGATCCCGACGGCGGCGCGGTGCGCTACTCCTACGAGACGCAGGGCATGCGCGTGTGGTTCGACCTGGCGGGCAATGTCTGCTGGGCGAATTACGCGGGCGACGGCTACGTCTGCATATGGGAGCCCGGCGAAGGCTGGTTCATCGAAACGCCCACAGGCAGCGTCCGCGTCAAGCTGACGCTGGACCCCTCGAAGGTCAGCCCGCTGATCATCGTGGCAGAGCCCGAGCCCACGCCCGAGGTCGTCTGGTACCCCAACAACACCATCGCGCTGGCGGGCCTGAGCCTGAAGGAGGCCCATTCCTCCCTGCCGGACAAGTGGTACAATGTCATCCCCGTCGATCTGACCCGCAACGGCCGCCAGACCTACTTCCTCACCATCAGCAACGCCCGGTTCATCGGCGAATGCTATGTGGATGTGTGGGGCGATGAGGTCACGGTCACCTGCGAGGTGCTGCAGCGCAGCGGCATCGACCTCAAGAGCGAATACGGCCGCTGGTTTACGGGCCTGAGCGAGATCACCAGCAGCAGCATTGAGTCCGAGCGGGGCGGCTTTGTCTTCGGCCAGCCGCTGAGCATCAGCGAGGACCTGGGCGGCGCGGATGTGGCGCTGCTGTTCATCCGCTCGAAGGCGACCTATCGCCAGCCTTTCCGCGACGGAACGGAGCTGCAGCGGTACTGGCGCAACACCCCCTCGTGGAAGGAATTCCGCAAGGATCTGACGAACCTGATGAAATACGTGGAGCGCTGACGCGGTCGGCGCAGGAGCATGACAAGGAGGAAACGCATATGCAGTTCAGCCCGAAGCAAATCACATTGAAGGATGGCCGCATTGCCATCCTCCGCAGCCCCGAACCGGTCGGGGACGCCGCCGAGCTGGTGCAGTATCTGTATGACACGGCGGCGGACACCGAATTTGTCCTGCGTACGCCGGACGAGGTCAGCATGACCGAGGAGAAGGAGATCGGCTTCCTGCGCTGGGTGGTGGACTCTCCGGAAGACTGCATGATCCTGTGCGAGGTGGACGGCAGAATCGCCGGCAACTGCCACCTGTCCTTCCGGACGAAGGCGAAGGTGCGGCACCGCTGCGATGTGGCGATCGCCCTGCGCAAGGCCTTCTGGGGGCAGGGGATCGGCACGGCGATGTTCGAGGCCATGGAGGACGTGGCCCGGGCGCGCGAGGGCGTGACGGTGATGGAGCTGGAGTTCATCGAGGGCAACGCCCGGGCACGCGGCCTGTATGAGAAGATGGGATTCCGCATCGTCGGCACGCACCCGGACGCCATCCGCCAGCCGGACGGCAGAATGCTCTCGCTGTACCTGATGCAGAAGCAGCTGGGAGAGTGAGCGCATGGCGGCGAAGGAGCTTGCTGCCTATGTGCATGACCAGCTTGCCGGACTGCCCGGCGTGCGCAGCATCCCGATGATGGGCGGATACATCTTTTACTACCAGGAACGGATTTTCGGCGGGATCTATGGTCCGGGCATGATGATCAAGGACACGCCTGCCGCCCGTGCAGCGATGCCGGAGAGCGAACCCATGCCGCCATACAGCGGCGCAAAGGGCATGCTGCCCTGCACCGTCCTTGACGACCGGGAGGCATTTCAGGGCATGGTGCGCGCCATGTTCGACGAGCTGCCGCCGCCCAAATCCCGCAAAAGAAAGGAAAAATCATGAGAACGGCTGATTTTGATTACCATCTTCCGGAGGAGCTGATCGCCCAGACGCCGGTGGAGCCCCGCGATCACTCCCGGCTGATGGTCGTCCACCGGGGTGACGGGACCCGCGAACACAAGCATTTTTACGATATCATCGACTACCTGAACCCCGGCGATGCGCTGGTGATCAACGAGACGAAGGTCATCCCCGCGCGCCTGCTGGGCGTGAAGGAGGATACCGGCGTACCGGTGGAGATCCTGCTGCTGCGGCGGGAGAATACCACGGACTGGGAGGCGCTGGTGAAGCCCGGCCGTCGGCTCAAGCCGGGAGCGGTGTGCGTCTTTGGCGACGGCCTGCTCCGGTGCGAGGTGCTTTCCAGCGTGCCGGAGATCGGCGGGCGCATCGTGCGGTTCATGTATGACGGCGTGTTCGAGGAGATCCTCGACCGGCTGGGCGAGATGCCGCTGCCGCCCTACATCCACGAGAAGCTGCAGGACCGGACGCGCTACCAGACCGTGTATGCGAAGAACGAGGGCTCTGCGGCCGCGCCGACCGCCGGACTGCACTTCACCCCGGAGCTGCTGGAGAAGGTGAAGGCGAAGGGCGTGACCATCGTTCCGGTGACGCTGCATGTGGGTCTGGGTACCTTCCGCCCGGTGACGGTGGAGGATGTGGACACGCACGTGATGCATTCGGAGTACTATCAGGTGACGCAGGAGGCTGCGGACAAGCTCAACGCCATCCGGGCGGCGGGCGGCCGGATCATCTGCGTGGGTACGACGAGCGTGCGGACGCTGGAGACGGTCGCGACGGAGGACGGCGTGGTGCATGCGGGCGCAGGCGACACGGCGATCTTCATTTACCCGGGCAAGAAGATCAAGGCGGTGGATGCGTTGATCACGAATTTCCATCTGCCGCAGAGCACGCTGCTGATGCTGGTGAGCACGTTCATGGGCCGGGAAACGGCGCTGGACGTCTACCGGGAGGCAGTGGAGGAGCGCTATCGTTTCTTCAGCTTCGGCGACGCGATGTTCATCGAGTAAGGACAGGGGCCCCAAAACGGGTCCAGGGGTGAAGCCCCTGGCGCAGGTGGAGGGCTGCGCAAGCCCTCCCCGCCGGAGGCCCCGCGCCCGCAGGCGCAAATCCCCATAACGCTTTTGAACGATCCCCGATCGTTCAAACAGTCCGCTCAGCCAGCAAAGGAATGCGTATCAGTACACCAATCAACCACGCAGCTGCGCGTATCATCGACAAATGATGAATGCAAATCGCGCCAGCCCCCTCAGCCGTCTTTGGTGCAAGGGGAAGCCTTCATGGACGGCGGCGGATGATTCGGCAGGAGAGCGAATGCAAACGAAGCCTTGCGCTGTGAGCGGATGTGTTGTATAATACTACGGTAAATCTATGAATTGGAAGGGGAGGACCCCAGATGAAGAAGTTTGAGACGCAGCTGCTGGAGCTGCTGCAGGAGGATTGCCGGCTGCCGCTGGAGAAGATGGCGGTGATGCTGGGCACGACGGTCGAGGATGTCGCGGAGACGATCGACGAGCTGGAGGAGAAGCGCGTCATCCTGCGCTATGCCCCCACGATCAACTGGGACAAGACCGACCGCGAGCGCGTGGAGGCGATGATCCAGGTCAGCGTCACGCCGCAGCGGGACAAGGGCTTCGACGAGGTCGCCAAGCGGATCTACCGCTTTGAAGAGGTCAAGTCCGTGTACCTGATGTCCGGCAGCTATGACCTGCTGGTGCTGGTGGAGGGCCGCACGCTCAAGGAGTGCGCGTTGTTCGTGTCCTCCAAGCTGTCCACGCTGGAGATGGTGACAGGCACGTCCACGTCCTTTATCCTCAAGCGGTACAAGGAGTCGGGCGTGGTCTTCGAGGAAGGCAAAACTGATAACAGGCTGGTGATCTCCCCGTGATGTACGAACGTTTTCTCAACCCTGATATTGCAGCAGTCCCGCCCAGCGGCATCCGCCGCTTCTTCGACATCGCGGCCACGATGAAGGACGCGATCTCCCTGGGCGTTGGCGAGCCGGACTTTGTCACGCCCTACCACATCCGCGACGCCGCGATCAATTCCCTCCTGGACGGCGAAACGCAGTACACCGGCAACCGCGGTATGCCGGAGCTGCTGGAGGAGATCAGCTGGTATCTGGAGAACCGGTATCAGATCAAGTACGACCCCAAGAAGGAGATCCTGGTGACGGTCGGCGCCTCCGAGGCGATCGACATCGCGCTGCGTGCGATGGTGTCCCCCGGGGATGAGGTACTGGTGCCCGAACCCAGCTACGTCAGCTACAGCCCCTCGGTCATCTTCGCCACCGGCAAGCCCGTGGGCGTGGTGACCACGGCGGAGACGGAGTTCCGCCTCACGCCCGAAGCGGTGGAGGCCGCGATCACCCCGCGCACCCGGCTGCTGATCCTGCCGTATCCCAACAACCCCACCGGCGGCATCATGGAGCGGGAGGATCTGGAGAAGATCGCCCGCGTGGTGGAGAAGCATGACCTGATGGTCATCTCCGACGAGATCTATTCCGAGCTGACCTACGGCGGCAAGCAGCATGTCAGCTTCGCATCCCTGCCTGGCATGTGGGAGCGGACGGTCACGCTCAACGGCTTCTCCAAGGCGTTTGCGATGACGGGCTGGCGCGTGGGTTATGCCTGCGGCCCGAAGGAGCTGCTCTCTGTGATGCTCAAGATCCACCAGTATGCCATCATGTGCGCACCGCGCATGGGCCAGGTGGCGGCGCTGGAGGCGCTCAGGAGCGGCCGGCAGAACGATTATGACGACGTGCGGCGCATGTGCGAGAGCTACGACCGCCGCCGCCGGCTGATGGTGGACGGCTTCCGCGCGATGGGCCTGGAGTGCTTCGAGCCCCGCGGCGCGTTCTACGTGTTCCCCAGCATCAAGCCCACGGGCCTGACCAGCGAGGAATTCTGCAGCCGCCTCATCCGCGAGCACAAGGTCGCCTGTGTGCCCGGCACTGCCTTCGGCGCCTGCGGCGAGGGCCACATCCGCTGCTCCTACGCCACGGGCATCGACAAGCTGAACATCGCTCTGGAGCGGATGGCTGCATTCGTTCAGGAGCTGAAGAATTCCTGACCGAAATACCTGAAACACACGGGAGGTACCCATGCGTAGATTTCTTGCGCTGCTGATGTGTATGCTGCTGATCGTTCCGGCTGCCGGGGCGGAGGAGGAGGACGTGTCCCTGCTGGACGTGCTGGCAGGGGCGGACCCGGATGTGGTGTTCGACACCTACATCCCCGCGCCGGACCCGATGTCGGAGGAGGCGGTCGAGGCCGGGACGCAGGTGAAGAGCATCTATGAGGAGGACGGCTCCATCCTGATCACCATCACCGGTACCGGCGACTTCACCGTCGGCGGCGATACGCGCAAGGCCTCCAACATCTGGTATACCGAGCTGAAGAAGCAGGGCGGCGACCCGAGCTTCGCGATGCGGAACATCCGCGATGTGCTGATGGCGGACGACCTGACCATCGTGAACTTCGAGGGCACGCTGACCAACAGCACCTATGTGCCCTCCAGCAAGCGGGAGAACCAGTTCCTGTTCAGCGCGCCGCCGGAGTATGTGACGATGCTGACGGAAAACGGCGTGGAAGCTGTGTCGCTGGAGAACAACCATGTGCTCGACCACGGCCAGGAGGTCTGGGACGAGACGAAGGATCACCTCTCCAATGCGGGCGTGGTCTGGTCCGGCGACGGTGAGCTGGGCGTGATCGAGGTCAAGGGGATCAAGATCGCCATGCTGAGCTACCTGTGTATCGACCGCTATGCCCAGCTGTGGGACGCGGTGCCTGCCGACATCGCCGCAGCCAAGGCGCAGTACCCGATCGTGATCGTCAGCTTCCACTGGGGCAACGAGAAGGAGTATTCCCCCACGAGCAATCAGGTCCGCATGGGCCGTCTCGCGGTGGACGCCGGCGCAGACCTGGTGCTGGGGCATCACAGCCACCGCATCCAGCCCATCGAGCAGTACAAGGGCGTGTACATCTGTTACAGCTTGGGCAACTTCTGCTTCGCAGGGCACAACAACCCGGATGACAAGTCCTCCATGCTGTTCCAGACGCGCTTCCGCATCCGCGAGGGCGAGAACGGTCAGGAGATCACCAACGAGGGCTTCCGCATCATTCCCATCCGCATTTCCAGCCGCTCCGAGCGCAACGACTTCATCCCCACGCCCTACACCAGCGAATCCTCCATCGACGCGGTGATCGGCACGCTGAAGGAGAACGGCCGCAAGCTGGACTACGCGGTGTCCGAATACCCGCTGGAGTGGGCGGTCTCGGAGTGAGCCATCTGAACGGCTGAATAACGCCATGAGCCGCTGTGCGAAATGCATGGCGGCTCTTTTGAAAGGAGAACGCGATGAAGAAGCTGTTTAGCGCTATCCGCCAGGGAGATGCGGCGACCGTCTGCGCGCTGCTGGACAAAAAGCCGGAGCTGATTGCCTGCACGGCGAAGGCGCCGCCGAAGAAGGACGCGGGTCAGTCGCCCCTGCAGGTGGCGATCAAGAGCGGGAACTATGCCATTGCGCACCTGCTGCTGGACCGGGGCGCAGACGTGAACTTCATGGAAGCCGGGGACTGCGGCAGCGACTGGCAGATGCCCGTCGTGCAGGATGCGGTCATGGCGGCGGTGATGAGCAGCCGCTGGAACACGGTGTGGAACGGGCAGCTCACCGAGGGCAGCACGAAGGAACGGGCGGATGAGGCCTATGCGCTGCTGGAGCGCATGGTCTCGCTGGGGGCTGACCTGACCCGCCGGGATTCCTACGGCAACACGGGCCTTGACCGGGCGCTGATCGACACGGCGCGGGTCCTCCCAAGCTTCCACCGGGGCGAGGGACGGTATCTGGAAAACCGCGTGCTGACGGCGGAGCTGGATGCGGATCTGATGCGCATCTTTCGCCTGATCATCACCGCTGCGCCGGAGGCGGCGTGGAAGCGGGAAATGATCCGCCCGGAGGAAACGCTGCTGCTGCAATACATCGCGCGCAACGGCGGCCTGCGCTGAGACGAAATGGAGTGAAGTCGCGCATGAACGAGACGTTCCGGACCATCCTGACCGGCGAGCCGCTTGCGTGGCAGCTGACCAACGGGCAGCGGGCTGCGTTCGGTCTGCCGCCGGTGGAGGCGCACTGGACGCTGAAGGAGGTTCCCTGCGGCCTGCTGGCGATGTGTGAGACGTATGTGTACCTTGACGGGGCGCGGATCATGCGCGTGATCAGCCATGGCGAGCAGGTCTACGACGAATTCTGCATCGACGCGGCGCTCACGGAGGACGGACGCATCACCCCGGTGAAGCCGGGAGGCAAGAGCGTCAGGCTGACTGCGGCGAATCTGCACAAGCGGCGGCGTGTGGGCGTGTCTGTCAGCTTCAACGGGATCACGGATGCCACGCCCATCCGTGTGGAGGATCATGACCGGCGGAAGACGCTGGCATCCGTGCGGCATGACGGGCAGATGACAACGGTGGATTTCGCCCGGTGGGTGAATGCATGGTGCGGGGAGGAAATAGGCGAATGAGCGAAACGGCTTTCTGGCAGCTGACCAATGAACAGCGGCGCTGTTTCGGCATTGCGCCGGTGGACGCAGGGTGGGAGCTGCGCTGTCTGCCCCGCAGCAGATACCACGACTTCGATGTATCCTTCTATCAGGACGGCCGGCGGATCCGCTATGTCATCCTCCACGGAGAGGGGCGGCATCAGGAGTATGCGGCGGATGAGCTGCTGTCGGAGGACGGCATGTTCATCGAGCCGAAGCGCTCGTCCAGCCCGATCCGGCTGACGGCTGCCACGCTGATCAAGCGGAGCCCCGCGGGCATGCACCTGTGGTGGAACGGCGAGGGGCCGGGCGCGGGCGCCGCCGGGCTGGAGAATGCATCCAGCCGGCAGACGTACTACCGGAGCGAAACGGCGGGGCAGCAGATCGGGACGCTGGAAGCGTTCCGGGAATGGATCGCCCGCTGGTGCGCCGACACGACGGAAGCGGATCTGGCGGACGTCGCTGCTTTTGCCGCAAGGACGATGCAGACCGTGCGGCACCGGGAGGGGGATTATTTCCGCTTCCGATGGTACCGGCGGCTGTGGGGGTATGGGCGGATCCTGTTCAGCTACGACCGGCTGCGCAAGGAGAAGAAACCCTTCTACGACTGCCTGATGGGCAAGCCCGTGGTGGTCGAGCTGTTCAAGATCGTCGCGACGGACCGCGTGCTGACGGCGGCGGAGGTGGAGAAGGCGCCGGTGATGCCAGCCTTCAACATGATGGACGATGCGCTGCACTATGGCGAATTCGAGATCATCGGGCGCGGGAACCTGCCGGAGGATGTGGATGAGCGCTGTCCGATCATGTACGGCGAGGGCCCGGCGTATGACGGCGTGCTGCGGTATCAGCAGGGCAGCGTCTACCGGGAACTGCGGGGCGTCCGGGCGCTGGGAGAGCGAAAGTACATCAACAACAGCGTCGGATGGTATCCGCATGTCACGCTCCCGGAAATGCTGCGCTACATCCTGCAGCCCGGCTGCGGGGACTACTGGACGGACGCGCCCTGGCAGTGGCAGAAGGAGGAGGATCTCCGCAACCCTGCCAATGCCCGGATCCTGAAGGCTGTCCGCCGGCAGATGCGCCTGTGACCGTTCAAGCCCCCTTGCCCTGCCGGGAAAACCATGCTATAATGCTGGTAACGATACCAAGGAGTGAACGCTATGGACGCACAGCATCTGCTTGCCGCCTGCAGGGACGCAGGCATTGATTTCTATACCGGCGTGCCGGATTCGCAGCTCAAGGGGCTGTGCGACACGCTGTATGCGACCCTCGGCGTGGGCGGGGAGCACATCGTCGCGGCCAACGAGGGCAATGCGATCGGCCTGTGCGCGGGGCATTTTCTGGCCACGGGCAAGCCTGCGCTGTGCTATATGCAGAATTCCGGCCTCGGCAACGCGGTCAACCCGCTGGCGTCCCTGATGGACGGGCAGGTCTATGCCATGCCCTGTCTGCTGGTCATCGGCTGGCGCGGGGAGCCCGGCGTGAAGGACGAGCCGCAGCATGTCAAGCAGGGACAGGTGACGCTCAGCCAGCTGGAGCTGCTGGACGTGCCGTACATGATCCTGGACAAGCAGATGACGGAGGAGGCGTTCGACGAAGCCTTCGCGCAGCTGCGGGTGCACCTGGCGGCGAACCGGACGGCGGCGATCGTCGTGCGCAAGGGCGGACTGACCTGCTCGCTGAAGCCGGAGTACCGCAACGCCAGCGAGATGACCCGCGAGGAGGCCGTCGGGATCATCGCCCGGCTGGCCGGCACGAAGGATGTGTTTGTGTCCACGACGGGCAAGCTGAGCCGCGAGCTGTTCGAGATGCGCGAGGCGGCCGGGCAGGGGCATGCGCGGGATTTCCTGACCGTGGGCAGCATGGGCCATGCGTCCTCGATCGCCCTCGGCGTGGCGATGGCGCAGCCCACGCGGCGCGTCTGGTGCCTGGACGGCGATGGCGCGGCGCTGATGCACCTGGGCGCGATGGCTGTCATCGGTCAGCGGCAGCCGGAGAACCTCGTCCATGTGGTCATCAACAACGGCGCCCACGAGACCGTCGGCGGCATGCCCGTGTGCGAGGGCGGCATGAAACTGTGCGCGATGGCGATGGCGGCGGGCTACCGCTCCGTGTCCCGGGCGGACTCCCCGGAGACGCTGCTGCGGGCGGTGGACGCCGCGATGGTCGGCGGCGGGCTG
>SVGU01000037.1 GCA_015056155.1 Clostridiales bacterium | reverse complement strand
CTGTGTGACAGAGCAAAGCCTGCCTTCATCAGCATATCGCGGGTTTCCTCCAGTGATAGCTCCAACGCAATCGCAAAAGCAAGTACCGTCTGCTTGCTCGGCTTGTACAGGGAGTTATTCTTGATCTTGTTGAATAACCTTCTATCCACATTGGCCCGCTTATTGCACTCAGCATCGGTTATCCCTTTTTTGTCGATCATGCGGATCAGCATCTCAGCAAAGCTCTCGTCGATCTGGTTGAGTATGTCATCAAGGCAAGCCTCTACTGGCATCGGAGCAGTGCAACACAAATCAGGCTCATCGTATGCCTTAGCCTTCTCCATGTATCTGGACTGCAATCGCCTGCGTTTTGCTTCGCTTGGCCGATTCAGATGCTCATCCACATATACATCGTCGATGTACGCTTGGATCTCGCTGAACAGCTTACTGCTGATTTCAAAGACATCTCTGGAAAACACCACAATGTAGACCGTCATGTCATTTTCCAGCAGGAACTGCGTAATAGTGTCAATGGCAACCTTGAGAGCGTCTGCTTTTGGATAACCATATACGCCAGCAGATAAGAGCGGGAATGCCACGGTCTCGCAGTGGTATTCTTTTGCAAGCTCCAGGGAGTTTCGATAGCATGACACAAGTAGGTCACGTTCTCCATGATGGCCATCCTGATAGATAGGGCCGACTGTATGGATCACATATTTACTTGGCAGCTCATACCCTTTGGTAATCTTCGCTTCACCGGTTTTACAGCCATGGAGCGTCTTGCATTCCTCAAGCAGCTGCGGGCCAGCCGCCCGGTGGATTGCTCCATCCACACCGCCTCCGCCAAGGAGCGATGTATTCGCCGCATTGACGATAGCGTCAACGGACATTCTCGCTATATCATTTCTAACTATTTCAAGCGGCATACACGGCCTCCGTTCTCATATATGTTGCGAAGATGTGAGTTGCTAATTATTCTGCTTTATCTTCTAATGGAAGTTTTGGTACAATAATGCTATAATTGACATGTCGAGTCAATAGTAGATTGATTGTCACAAACCGCTACAATATTGGCCTCCCAGTTACTAGGGAAGCACTGTTGAACCATAGCGTTCTTCGGAGGAGATTATGGGACATCGCAACGGAAAGTCGATTGTTTGCTTACTGCTCGTGTTGTTGATGAGTGTTTCCGTACTGACTGGCTGCAGCAAGAATGATAACGTTACATTGTTTTCCAACGCCGCTATACAATCGAAGCAGCAGTACTTCCTACCTGAACAAGGCTTACGATCTAGTTTTGAAAAGATCAATGCTCAGAAGTTTGAATCTTCCTTCTACTCTAATCCGGATTTGCGTCAAGTAAGGCCGCCAGAAGACACTCAACCTTCCATTGATGTCGCTGCTTTGATCCAGCAACTGCAAAAATCTCCGGAGCTAGCAACCGCTCTTGCGGCTCTTCTTCCGCACACAAGCTAAAATGTCCTGTTAGCAAAAAGTTAGCAGAGCCCAAATAGGCTTGGAAACGATTCGAGTCCTGTTAGCAAAATTCCCACATTCTGATGGTTGAGGCTCGCACAAACTCAACCATTCCGCAGAGCTTCGTCGCAACACAAAAAAGCGCCGCAAACTCTTGCGTTTACGGCATTGTGGCACGCCCGACGGGATTCGAACCCATGGCCTTCCGCTTAGGAGGCGGACGCTCTATCCTGCTGAGCTACGGGCGCATATGCGGCTGTAAGGGTGATTATAGCACACCTCCGGAGATTTCGCAAGCGGAAAACACGCAGGCGGACACATTGTTGCACAAATCGCCCGGATCCCCGCTGCCGGGTCGCTCCGGAGCGAACAATTTACATGCCAATATGAAGGCTTCTTCTTGACAGAAAGCCCTGTTTACGAGTACAATAGGATCGAAGGTCTGTATCTATCGCAGACCGCGCGATCGATCCCTGTGCCTGCCCCGGCAGGCGTGGAAGGAGGAAGGGCGGTTATTTGGACCACCCGTGAAATTGCTATGAAACAGCGGATTCTGTTTTGCCTGTCTCTGGCGCTGCTGCTGACCGTGCTGCTGTGCGGCACCGCTTTTGCTGCCAACATCCCGGCGGTGGATATGCAGCTGAGCGAAACGCGGCTGAGCGGCCCGAAGGAGATCACGGTGACCGTCAGCGTCACCAATACGGCGGATACGGACATGCCCGGCCCGATCGCTCTGTACGATCCCGAGGGACGGCGGATCGAGGACTTCGGCACGCCCACCCTCAGCGCCGGCGCGACCAAGTCCTGGACGGGCACGTGGTTCGTGACGGAGGAGCAGCTCTCCGAGGGCCGCATCGCCTATGCGCTGGCCTATACCATCGCGGACGACACCGGCGTGCTCATCACCAAGACGACGACCTTCTACAAGTCCATCGTCAAGGTAGGCGAGGCGCCTGAAGTGCTGGTGACCCGCACCATCACGCCCTCCACCGCCCGCAACGGCCAGAAGGTGTCCGTGATCTACGAGATCAGCAACATCGGCGGCGTGGACGTGACGGACGTAACGATCAAGGAGAGCAGCGCGGTGTCCGTCTCCGACGGCAAGATCGCCCTGATCAGGGCCGGCGAAAAGGCCACCCACACCTTCACCGTCACGATGAAGAAGAAGTCCCTGATCTCCCAGGCGACCGTGTCCTACCAGGCCGGCGGCAAGACCTACACCGAGAGCGTCGGCGAAGCGACGATCAAGTACGGCGACGTGAAGCTGGAGGCAGGCCTGAAGGCGGACAAGAAGGGCGGCAGCGTCGGCGAGACGGTGAAGCTGACCCTCACGCTGAAGAACACCGGCAAGGTCGATTATCAGAACGTGACCGTGACCGATCCCCTGCTGGGCACCGTCTTCACCGGCCTGACCATCGAAGCCGGCAAGTCCGTGACGCAGGAAAAGGAGCTGACCATCACCCAGAGCTGTGATCTGCAGTTCACCGTCTCCGGTGCGACAGCCTCCGGCGATACCATCGAAACCGCCACCGAGCGCGTAAGCATCGTCGCGGTTGACCCGGCGAAGGAGGTCGGCCTGACCGTCTACGCCGAGGTGGACAAGGCGACCGTCTATACCCTGCCCGCGATCGTGAAGTTCACCGTGCACGTGACCAACAACAGCGTCGTGGACGCCAAGGACGTGACGGTTTCCGCCTCCGGCATTGACATGTACTCCTTCAGCCAGATCAGCGCGGGCGAAACGGTTTCCTTCGTGCGCGACGTGCTGGTCAGCGTGACCGGCAAGTTCCGCTTCGATGCGCGCACCAGCAATCAGCTGGGCGAGAGCACGTCCTTCCTGGGCAACGAGGTGCCGATCAGCCTCTCCCAGCCGACCGTGACGCCCTCGCAGGTGCCGATCGCCACGCCCGCCCGTCCCATGCTGGAGCAGGCGCCCACCTCCGTCGAAACGACCGTGTGGGATTCCGCCAAGCAGGTGCTGGACATCGGCAAGTGGGTGCTGGCCGGTCTGAGCGGCGTGTGCGCGCTGCTGATCGTCGTGGGCATCATCGGCCGCAGCGCCAACGCCGCCAAGTCCGGCAACGCCGCGGATCACCTGGAGCGCGACGGCTACAGCGACTATCTGCAGGCCGTGCCCGCCAAGAAGCGCCGCATCCTCCCCGAGAGCGAGACGGCGGACGACACGGCGGACAGCGCCGAATCCGAGGAGACCCAGCCCATCCCCGCTCCCGCGCCCGCCCAGAGCGAGCCCGATATGCAGGAAGCCATGAACGAGCTCTACCCGGACGCCAACGTGCAGGATGAGCTGACCGGCAAGGTCAACGCCCCCGTCGAGCTGCCCGGCACGGACAGCACCTATCGCCGTCGCCGCCGCACCAGCGCGGACGAGTGACGCACGTACCGCCTGCTGCGCAGCGGTTCGGTTCCAATCGCATAGCAAGCGGCCATGCTCCCCCATTCCGGCGGAAGCATGGCCGCTTTTCTGTGATGCACTTTTGTTCAGACCCGGTCCTGAAGCAGCACCCGCAGATTCCTCCGCGCCCGGTGCAGGACCGTCGACACAGTGTTCTCCTTCATGTTCATTTCCCGGGCGATCCGCCGGTTGGTGATGTTCAGGAAATACCGGTAGTAGATGAACATGCGCTCCCGTTCGGGCAGCTGCTTCAGGGCGGCCAGCAGCTCCCGGCGCGCAGGGGACATCAGCTGCTCATACTGATCCTCGAACTGCACCGGGACCAGCCGCTCCACCCCCGCCTCCTCGTTGTCGAAGCTCACGCTGGGGCGCTGCCGGCGGTAGTGGTCGATCAGCGTCCGGTCCGCGATCCGCATGATCCAGCTCTTCATCGACGCCTTCTGCGCATCGAAACGGTCCAGATGACGCAGCACCTTCATAAACACATCGCTCACGATATCTTCCGTGGTCTCCCGGTCCAGGATCCGATAAAATACATAATTGTAGACGCTGGAAAAGTAGGTGTTGTACACTTCCTCCATGCTCCACGTGCTCCGTCTTGCTTCCATGCCATCAGCTCCGTTCGCTGTATCTGATTGAACGCCCGTTGATAACCCTACCAATATCATATGTATATAAACCCTCCCAATCAATAGTTTTTGCATGAATGGACGGATTTCCACACGAATGGACGTACAGGGTTGGATTTGGGAGTGATTTCTTCAGCGATTGACGGATTCCGGCGAAAGGGAGTATAATGGAAATGACTTCATGAATCAGGAGAACCGCAAGATGAAATACACCATGCAGCTTGCCATCTGCGATGACGAGCCGGAAGCGCTGGGGCAGCTGGCGACGCTCATGCGGGAGGTCGCCGCGCAGGAGGGCCTCCGCTGCGAGATCGTGCAATACGGAAGCCCCCTGCGGCTGCTCGAGGACATCCGGCAGGGCGTCGTCTGGCATGCGCTGCTGCTGGACGCGTCGATGGGTGAGCTCAGCGGCATCGGGCTGGCCGCCGCCCTGCGGGAGATGGGGCAGAACACGCCGGTCATCCTCGTGTCCGACTCGCCTGAAATGGCGCCCATGGGCTACGAGGTGTCCGCCCTCCGCTATCTGCTCAAGCCGATCGACCCCGAAAAGCTGCGGGAGGCGCTCCGTCTGTGCCGGCCGGATGCTCCGCATTCGCGGGAGATCGTGCTGCCGACGCAGCGCGGCCTGCGCAGGCTCCCCGTGTCCGGCATCGTCTACGCGGAAACCTGGGGGCGCGGCGTGCGCCTGACCCTTCAGGACGGACAGGAGTACCTGCCGCTGAAGATCTCCGAGCTGGAGAAGCTGCTGCCAAGGGACGGGTTCGTCGTCTGCCACCGGACGCTGCTGGTCAACCTCGCCTGCATCCGCTATCTGCGCTACTGCGAGCTGGAGCTGTGCACGGGTGCTGTGCTGCCCGTCAGCAAATACCGCATGAACGATGTGCGCAGCCGGCTCTGTTCCCAACCGGAGGGCTGAACCTGCCTGCCGAAAAAGACTTGCATACAAGGAGAATACCCGCCATGACCGAACGGCTCTACTATGACAACGCCTATCTGACCGACTTCGACGCGCAGGTGCTCGCCTGCGTCCCCCGGGAGGGCTGCTTTGACGTGCTGCTGGACCGCAGCGCCTTCTACCCGACCTCCGGCGGCCAGCCCTTCGACACCGGCACGCTGGATTCCGCCCGCGTCACCGACGTCAACGTACAAAACGGCGAGGTGTGGCACACCGTGACCGAAGCGCTGCCCGTGGGGGCGACTGTGCACGGCCGGATCGACTGGGCGCGGCGCTTCGACCACATGCAGCAGCATGCCGGCGACCACATGATCGCGGGCGCGCTGCACCGCCTGATGGGCGGTGTGACCATCGGTCTGCACATCAGCGCGGACGTATCTACCATCGACGTGGCGATGCCGGAGGGCGTCACGCGCATTTCCGAGGAGGACGTGCGCCGCATCGAGACGGATGTGAACGACCACATCCAGCGCAACGTACCGATCCGCTGCTGGTTCCCCCCGGCGGAGGAGCTGGCGGCGCTCCCCCTGCGCAAGCAGCCGACGGTGACGGAGCATGTGCGCATCGTGGCCATCGGCGATGACGAGATGGTCGCCTGCGGCGGGACCCATCCAGCCTCCGCCGGTGAGCTGGGACTGGTGAAGATCCTGTCCGTGACCCCTGCGCGGGGCAAGATGCGCGTCGCATTCCTGGCCGGGCAGCGGGCGCTGGGCGACTATTTCCGCTGTTCCGACGCGGCCCATGCCGCCGCCGGGCTGCTGTCCACGGGCGTGGAGAACCTGCCCGTCGGCGTGGACACACTGCAGCAGCGCCTCCGCACGGCGGAATACGAGCTGTCCCGGCTACGCAGGGAGCTGCTGCTCTCGCAGGCCCCGGAGATGCACGCCGCCGCCGACACGCTCCCCGACGGCACGCGGCTGATCGCCCGTTTCGTGCAGGCGGACGCGGCGTTGCTGCGCGACCTGACCTCCGCCCTGATCGCCCAGCCCGGGACGATCGCCCTCATGGGCACCCTCTCCGGCGAACAGGCCCTCTACGTCTTCGGCCGCTCCGCCGACCTCACCCTGGACATGGGCAAGCTCCTGCGCGACTGCGCCCGTCCCCTGGGCGGCAAGGGCGGCGGTCGCCCCGACTTCGCACAGGGCGGCGGCTGCGCAGCGATCCTTGAGGCTGCGAAGGAAATGGTAGTGAAGGGGTGAGGGACGGGCAGGGGCGATCTAACATTCCTCGTCGCTTTCGCCTTCGGCGAACTCCCCACTGGGGAGCCGCTCCCACGGAATGCCCCTGCACCCCGCAAGGGATTTCATCCCTTGCCCCTTTTGCGGGGGTGTTTGTGGTCTGCTTCCTTGCGGGGGTCACGGGGCGTGACAGACGCCCCGCGACGCACTCGTGCGGCAGCGCCCGCCGTGCAGGCACGGCGGATCACGGCTGCACTTGGGTGCAGCGTGGGGTACGGGAGTTACTCCATCTGTCTGCGCGAGGCTGTCTTCCGCTTCTATTGCTACAATTCTCTGTTATCATGCAAATTCTCCCCTGGCCTGTTTGCCAGGGGAGATACGTTTATTTCAGCATTTCTTCGACGATTTTCCGGCCGGTCTCGTGGTCGATCCCGCCGCCGATCACGTACGTCGTCAGTCCTTCCGTCCATGCCACGCCCAGGCGCTCATAGTTCATGCAGAAGTACACATCCTGCCCGGCGATCCGCTCCGTGACGCCTTCCTCGTTCTGCTCGATGGTGTAATACACGTCCTCCGCATTCAGGAAGTGCGTGCAGGAATAGATGACGTTGCGCGCCTGCGGCTCGCGCGCGTACAGCACAGTGATCTCCACCAGGCTGTCCTCGATGTGGACCGTGTAGGCGGTGCGCTGCACGTCCAGCCCGGACATGTCCGGCAGCTCCGGCCGGAAGCCGAGGAACGCCACGACCTCGTCCAGGGATTCCGTCTGCAGGTGGTCGTATCTGCCGTGCTCCGCGATCACCCGCTGGATCACCGACAGGTCGATCTCATGCCCGGTGAAAACATACTGCTGTCCGTCGGGCGACGATTGACCGGTGATCCACGCCGTCCGCCCGAAGTGCGCTCCCAGCCCCACGACCAGCATCAGCGCAGCCGCCACGGCGCAGCCCTTGAGCCACACAGGCCAGGACTGCCTGCGCTCGTCGCGGGTATGCGCCCGGATCAGCGCCCGGTGCTCCTCCCGCTGCGAGGTGAAGGCCATCTTCCCCCCTGTGCGCAGCTCCCACAGCAGATCCTCGCAGGCGTTGATCCACTCGCTCCGGGGGCGATCCTGCCCGTACTCCTTTTCCACCGCCGCACGGAGCCGGCGCTCCGCCTCTGCCGCCGTCAGCGAACCCGTCGCCACGGCCTGTTTGACTTCCTTCAGCAGATCATGCTGGCTCATCGTGCAGTCACCTCCAATGATAATAACCCGCTTCAAGCATCAAAAGGCACGCGGGGATGAAGTATTTGCGCAATTTCTTTCGGATCCGGCTGATTCGCCCCCGCACGGTGGCAGCGGGGATGCTCTCCAGCGCCGCCGTTTCCTCGGTGGTCAGGCCGTAGAGGAAGTGCTCGTCGAAGATCCGCTGCTCCTCCGGCGACAGCAGCACCGGCGCCATTTCCCGCACCTCCTGCAGGCTGACCCGCCCGCTCCACGCCTCCAGCGCGGCATTCACCTGCGCGCCCTCGATCTCCGGGTGCGCCGACACATCCTCCGTCAGCTCCTCCAGCTGCGCCGCACGGCTCCGCGCGTGGTTCAGCAGCAGCCGCTTCAGGCACAGCTTCAGCCACGCAACCGGGTTTTCATGCGCCATCAGCTCATCCACATGCCGGATCGCCCGGACGTACATTTCCTGCACTGCTTCCTGTGCCACCGGTATCAGATCCGGCCGGTAGTGCAGAAACCGGATCGCGTATTTCAGCAGTGCGTCGTCGTACTGGTCGACCAGTCCGGTCAGGAACGCGGCCTGCTCCTCCGTCAGCGTCTTTCGCATGGACACCCTTCCTTCGGTTGATACGCCCGGTGGTCTGCCGGCCGGTGCGCTGTTTCCTATTGTACCACAGATCACGCCCAATGCAAGCGTTCCGGCGCGGAAATCCCCGCTGCGCGCCTTGACAGGACCTGCCGGCTATGGTATCTTTATCAGCAGATACCTACATTATTTTCGGAGGTACAATCTCATGATCGCAAAGCATCCCCCGATGGGCTGGAACAGCTGGGACTGCTACGGCGCCGCTGTCACCGAGGAGATCGTCCGTCAGAACGCCCGGTACATGGCTGAGCATCTCAAGCAATACGGCTGGGAATATGTCGTCGTCGACATCCAGTGGTATCAGCCGACCGCGCTGAACCACGAATACGAGCCCTTCTCCACGCTGGACATGGACGAATACGGCCGTCTGCTTCCGGCGGTCAACCGCTTCCCCTCTGCGGCGGGCGGCGTCGGCTTCAAGCCGCTGGCGGACTATGTGCACTCCCTCGGCCTGAAGTTCGGCATCCACATCATGCGCGGCATGCCCCGCATGGCTGCCCACAGGCATCTGCCCATCAAGGACAGCGACGTCTGCTGCCATGAGGTCGCCAACCCCAACAGCGTCTGCGCATGGAACCCGGACATGTACGGCCTGCGCTGCGACAAGCCCGGCGCTCAAGCCTACTATAACAGCATCTTCCGCCTGTACGCGGAATGGGGCGTGGACTTCGTCAAGTGCGATGACATCGCCCGCGAATATCCCCACTGCAAGCGCGAGATCGAGCTGATCTCCAACGCCTGCCGCGCTTCCGGCCGCGATATCGTGCTGTCCCTCTCCCCCGGCCCCGCGCCTCTGGAACGTGCGGAGCATCTGAAGCAGTATGCCAACATGTGGCGCATCACGGACGATTTCTGGGATGACTGGCGGCTGCTGAAGGCGATGTTCGAGCGGGCGGAGAAGTGGTGCATCCACTCCGCGCCCGGTCACTGGCCGGATGCGGACATGCTGCCCCTGGGCGCGCTGCGCCAGTGCTCCAACCCTGACGACTGGACGAAGTTCACCCGCGAGGAGCAGCGCACGATGATGACCCTGTGGCCGATGATGCGCTCCCCGCTGATGATCGGCGCAGAGATGACCAAGAACGACGAGTTCACCCTGTCCCTGCTGACCAACGCGGACGTGCTGGCCATCGGCAAGGAAAGCTTCTGCGGCCATCCCCTGTGGACCACGGAGGAGGAATCCGTCTGGGTCGCGCCCCGTCAGGACGGTCAGGGCGTGTACATCGCGCTGTTCAACCTGTCCGACGCCGAGCGCACCGTTTCCGTCGCCCGCAGCCAGTACGAGGCCGGCTGCTCCGCCGTCGAGCTCTGGAGCGGCAAGCCTGCCGACGCTGCCGACGGTCTCTCCGCCCGCCTCGCCCCCCACGACGCCGTCGTCTACCTCGTGAAGTAACCAGGGGCGCTGCCCCTGGACCCCGCAAGGGATTTCATCCCTTGACCCTTTGCGCGATGTAGCTGCGCGGGTTCTTTGGAGCTGTGCTCGCGTGTTCGTTTTTGGGGACGCCAGGGGCGCTGCCCCTGGACCCCGCAAGGGATTTCATCCCTTGACCCTTTGCGCGATGCGGCTGCGCGGGTTCTTTTGGGGCTGCGCTCGCGTGTTCGTTGGGGTGCTGCTCCGGGGCCTGCACTTGACCCTTTGCGCGATGCGGCTGCACGGGTTCCTTGGGGCTGCGCGCGCGTGCGCGTTGGGGGAACCGCACAATTGATATGCACAAAAGAACAGACCTGTTTGCCGGCTTCTTCATCGGGCCGGGCAGACAGGTCTGTTTCGTTTATTTTCGTTGAGATTCGTCGTAGATCAGCCGGTACTGGGTCGGCGTGCAGCCCCGGACGTCGCGGAAGACCCGGTTGAAGGTCGCGATGGAGTTGAAGCCGCACTGCAGCGCCACCTGCGTGACGGGCATCTTCGTGCCGGACAGCAGCTCCTCCGCCATAATCACGCGGCGCTTGTTCAGGTACTGGGTGAAGGTCGCCCCGGTATGCTGGCGGAACATGCGGCTCAGGGTGTACCGCGAGAAGCCTGCATAAGCCGCAAGGCCGTCGAGGGTCACGTCGTCCATGAAGTTCTCGTTCACATAATCCAGCGCGCGGTTGAAGGCGTCCTCGCCGGAAAGGTGGCGGTTCAGCGCATTCACCTCCGCCGGGGAGGCTGCCGTGGACAGGTAATGCTCGCCCAGCACCGCGTACACCTCCAGCAGGAGCGCATAGCAATGCAGGTTCCGCAGCAGTCCGCCCGCCCGGTACACCTTCACCACATCCGTCATCAGCGCATGCACCTTTTCCCGGTAGGGGTGCTCCTGCCGGACATACAGCGGCTTGGTCAGCATCTGGCGGAACGCGCCGAACTCCTTGAGGGTGAACACGCCGTTCATCTCATACAGCAGCAGGTCGCGCGAGCTGTTCTCGCCCATTCGCAGCGCATGCCGGCACCCGGCGGGGACGATCATCACCTCGCCCGGCTGGACGCAGAACTCCTCCGTTTCGATGGTGTAGATGCACTCGCCCGTCACCGGCAGCACCACCTCCACCGCGGAATGGAAATGCATCTCATACGCATCCGCCACCGCGCCGTGCCAGATGCGGATGCTGGTATTGGGCGGATAGGTGATGAATTCATGCGCGCCCTGCGTCACGCGGAAGCCGGAGGCAAACCGCTCCCGGTCCGCCTCGTTCACCAGGGACTTCTTCTTCACCGCTGCTTCACCTCAAGTCGGATTCACGATTCTGCCTGCGGTTTTCGCGCCCGCATGCATGGATATCCTACCACAATCGTCATGAAGTTTCAAGCAAAATCTGATATGCTCTGCGCAACAGCTGATATGCCGCCGATCCGCCGGACTTTTCCTGCACAACAAACAGACCACCCGAAGGCGGCCTGTCATACAGCACGAATGCTTACGCCAGCAGCGCCATGATCGCCTCGACCGCGGCGGCTTCATCCGCGCCGTCGGCGACGAGGATCATATCGCTCTGGTCCTCCACGCTCAGGGACAGCAGGCCCAGCGTGGACTTGGCGTTGACGATCTTCTGGTGACGGGAGATCATCACGCGGGCTTCAAAGCGGCTGGCCGTCTGCACGACCTCGGCCGCCAGCGCGCGGGTCAGGGGCTGATTACCCGGGAAGGTGATGGGCTTGCGGATCATCTTTATTCCTCCTGTACTTCAGCGTCTTCCGCCTCCATGGCTCTGATGATCTCCATGAGGCGGCGCATTCTGTGGTTGACTGCCGATTTGGACAGCGGCGGTTCAAACAGCTGCCCCAGCTCGACAAGGGAAAGGTCGGTGTTGTCCAGCCGCTTCTGGGCGATCTCCTGCAGCGCCGGGGGCAGGCTGCGCAGACCGCGCTCAATGACATACCGGCGGATGCCCTGCACCTGCGCATCGGCCGCCGCGACGGTCTTTTCCAGGTTGTGCCCGTCGCAGTTGATGGCGCGGTTGGCCGCTCCCCTCGCCTGCTTGCGGATGCGGACGTCCTCCAGCACGAACACGCTGTTGTTCGCGCCCATGAGCGCCAGCGCGTCGCTGATATGCTGGGCGCTCTTGAGGTACACGACCGTCGAGGCCTTGCGGGTATAGGTATTGACCGGCAGGCCCGACTTGTCCAGCAATCGGCTGAGCTCCTTGACGAGGTTCTGGTCGGTAGTGGAGATTTCGAAGTGATAGTCCTTGTCCGGGGTGGTCATGGTGCCGGAGCCAAGGAAGGCCGCGCGCAGGTACGCCCTGCGGCAGCACTGGCGCGTCATGGGATGACGCACGGTGGAGCGCCGGTAGCGGATGCTGCCGTCCTCGTTCTGCTCGATCATGTGCAGCGCGAGCATCAGGCGCTGGCTGTCCTCGTCGCCGATGGTCAGCACGCAGGTGCGCTGTCCGCCCAGCCGCGCATGCTGCACATAATGCAGGCGGGGGGTGATGTTCATGCGGGCGCGCAGCAGGCGGAAGATCCTTCGCGCCAGCGCCGCGTTCTCCACGCGGTACTGCACCTGCACGCGTCCTAGGCCGTGGAAGGACAAGCTGCCGCTGGTGCGGTACAGCGCCGTCAGCTCGCTGAGCATGCAGCAGTTCTTGCCCAGCGGCAACCGGCAGAGCTCATCCTTGACATTGAGTGAAAATGACATGCCTTATGCCTCCGCGCTGCTCTTCCACAGCGCCTGTTCCAGCGCCAGATCGCGGTGGGTGACGCTGACCTGCCAGCCCTTGGACTTCAGCAGGGCGCTGATATGCTCCGCGATCGCCACGCTCCGGTGTGCGCCGCCCGTGCAGCCCACGGCGATGGAGAGGCTGCGCTTGCCCTCCTCCTGATAATGGGGCAGGAGGAAGAACAGCAGGTCCTCCAGCTTCTTGAGGAATTCCACCGTCACCGGGTTTTCCAGCACGAACGCCTTCACGTCCGCATCCAGTCCTGTGTGGCTGCCCAGGCCCTTGATATAGAAGGGGTTGGGCAGGAAGCGCACGTCGTAGACCAGGTCCGCCTGGCGGGGCAGGCCGCGCTTGAAGCCGAAGGACGACACCTCGATGCGCATCCCCGCCGCCTGATTCTCGCCGGAGAAGATGCCGCCCAGGTGCTGCTTCAGCTCCCGCGTCTTCAGGGCTGTGGTGTCGATGATGTAGTTCGCCGTTTCCCGCAGGGGCTGCATGATGCTGCGCTCGCGGGTGATGGCCGCGGTCAGGGAGATGCCCTCCCTCGCCAGCGGATGATCGCGGCGCGTTTCCTTGTAGCGGCTGACGAGGGCATCGTCGCTGGCCTCCAGGAACAGGCTCTCGATATTGTAGCCCAGCTCGCGGGTCTCTTCGATGAGATCGCTGACCGCCTTGGCGTCGAAGAGCTCGGCGCTGCGGACGTCCACAGCCATCGCGACCAGCGGGTAGCCCACCGTGGACTGCTCGAAGGCCTCCATCATCTTGAACATCATGTTCGGCGGCAGGTTATCCACGCAAAACGCGCCCATGTCCTCCAGATAGCGGTTGACAGACGTTTTTCCCGCGCCGCTCAGACCCGTCACCAGCAAAAACCGCATGGTGTATTCCTCCTTGCCCCAGCTCCCCGGGACGATTCCTCTGTATCAGACTGCCTTGACGGGCGCATCCTCGCCCAGGATCCGGACCTCCGGCTCCAGCATGACGCCCTTGTGCTCATGCACCACACGCTGCACATGCGCCATGAGCGCCAGGAAATCCGCCGCCGTGCCGCCCTTGTTGATCAGGAAGCCGGCGTGCTTTTCGCTCACCTGCGCGCCGCCGATGGTGCAGCCCTTGAGGCCGCATTCGTCGATCATCTGGGACGCATAGCCCTCCGGCGGACGCTTGAAGGTGCTTCCGGCGGAAAACTGCGTCAGGGGCTGCTTGTCCGCGCGGCGGGTGTTGTAGTCCACCATCTCCGCCAGCAGCTCCTCCCGCTTGCCCTGGGGCAGCTGGAAGGTCACGTGGGTGATGATCTTCTGCTCCTTCATCAGCCGGGTCTTGCGGTGGGCGAACTTCATGTCCGGCCGGCCATAGCGGAAGGGCTCGCCGACCATGTTGAAGCCCTCCACCAGCGTCACGACCTGGCTCATCTCTCCGCCATACGCGCCGGCGTTCATGTATACGCCGCCGCCGACCGTGCCGGGGATGCCGCTGGCGAAGGTCAGGCCGCCGAGGTGAGCGTCCGCCGCCGCTCCGGACAGGGTGCTCATCATCGTTCCCGCCTGCACGCGGATGCGGTCGCCGCTGATCTCGATATCCTGCATATTGCGGCACAGGCGGATCACCAGCCCGCGGATGCCGCCGTCGCGGACGAGCAGATTGCTGCCGTTGCCGACCATGATCACCGGAATCTCCAGCGCATGGGCCTCCATCAGCGTCTGCCGGACCTGCTCCGGGTCATCCGGCTGCACCAGCATATCCGCCGGGCCGCCCAGATGCAGCGTCGTATACCTTGCCATGGGCGCGTCCCGCACGATCGACAGATGCTCGAAGCGCGAACGCAGCCGTTTTTCCAATTCATTCAGGGATGCCTCAAACATACGCATTCCTCCTGTCATATCATTTTACTATATTTCCCGCAATGTCGCAAGTAGAAGTTTTCCTGTTTCATAATATATGCGCGACCGCCGCCATACAGACACAAAAAAGCTGCGCCGCTCTGGACGCAGCCCGGATCACGCCTCCATGCCCTCAAAGCGCCTGCACCAGGTGTACTTGCTGATGGCGCTCTGCACGGCGCCGGGGCAGTAGGTACACAGCAGGTCCTTGATATAGGGGGGCATCACGCGGTTGTATTTCACCTCAAGGATGATCTCGTTGTTGTCAAAGGGAGAGATGGTCGGGACGGTCGGGTCGAACAGGTCGATCGACCGCATGCCCGTGCGCAGCTGCTTGTCGAAGGTGATGCGCACCTCCTCCGCCGGATGCAGGTACGCCTCGCGCACATAGTCCACGATGACCACCGGGCGCAGCAAGCCGCAGGTCATCTCCCGGTACATGTCGCCCAGCAGACCGCTGCGGGTCTTCTCCAGGTCCGTCGGGTCGCCCGCAATCAGCTGATCGCAAAGGTCGCGCGGGATGGACAGGCTCCGCTTGGAGATGAGGCTGCCCACCTTGGTCTTGCATTCCAGCTTGATCACTTCGTCCGACAGGTTGTAGATGCGGATGCGGTACTTGTTGCGGTTCTGCACGCCGTCCAGCTTGTCGAAGTACGCATCGTTGAAGATCGTATCGAAGTACAGGCTGCGGATGTGATATTCGTTGTTCTCGTCCCCGTTGGGATCGCGCCAGAGGACGTGATCCAGCTGCCGGGACAGGATGTGATACTGCATTTCGCTGATGAAGAACTTCAGCTCATGCCGGAGCGGGATATTCGCCGGCATAGATGACGCCTCCTTTCTGATTGTTGGGTGGGGCAGCGCCTCCCCTTCCCCGTGGAAAAGGCAATAAGCCGCTGACAAAGCCTGCCGGAGCGCGACTCGCCTGTCACGAGTCGTGCCGCGCGGGGCGTCTGTCACGCCCCGTGCGACGCTCAGCCGCACCCCACAAGCACGCGACTCAGCCCATGCCCAAGGCACGCAGCCCCATCGCGAGCCGCCCCGCCGGGGGCTCCCCGGCCTTAAGAACCGGATTCGGTCTGGCAGGCTACGAGGGTCGCGTCGTGCACACCCTCGATGTTGAGCATCAGAGCGACGAGATCCTGCTTGTTGTCCAGGCGGACTTCGTAGGTCATTTCGGCGCCGGCGCGGGTGACGGTCTTGGAGCGCAGACGGCGATGCTTCACCGAGCGGCGCAGCTGCTGGGTGATGTCGTACTCCGCATCCTCGTCATAGTGCAGGACGAGGAGGTAGGCGTTGGGGCTGGAGAACTGCAGGATGTTCATCAGGAACATGATGGCGGAGATGATGCCGACCACCACGATCGCGATCAGATACTGGCCCGCGCCCAGCACGATGCCCATCGTCAGCGCCCAGAACATGTAGGCCGTGTCCAGCGGATCCTTCACCGCGGTACGGAAACGCACGATGGACAGCGCGCCCACCATGCCCATCGACAGGGCCACGTTGGAGCCGATGCACATGACCACCGGGGTCGTCACCAGCGTCATCATGATCAGCGTGACGGCGAAGCTCGGGCTGTACAGCACGCCGCGGTAGCAGCGCTTGTACACAAAGGCAATGATCAGACCCACGACGAATGCGAACACCATCGCCATCGCCACGCCCGCGGGGCTCAGGTTGGCCAGCTGCTGCTCAAACCAGGCAGACAGGGTGCTGCTCACGTTGCCGGAAGTCGTCAGACCACTCGTATTCATGGAGGTTCCTCCTCAATCTCGTTCGTCAGGACTCGCGTCCGCTCGTCCTATTATACACAATCCTTACAGGTTCCGCAAACCTTTTTGCGCTTCTTTCAACATTTTACACGCCCGGCGATCACAGCGGCGTCGCATCCGCCGGTACCTCCGGCTGCGGGCCGAAGTAATCCAGCATCTGCGCGTCAGTCAGCTTGAATGTATCCTGCACCATGTCCCACAACAGATTCGGGCGGTGCTTCACGACATTGCGCAGACGGTTCACATGCTTCTCCCAGTATGCATAAGCGGAGCTGTAATTCGTCGGCCACTCGCTGGCATACATGGGGTCATGCTTTTCCGCCCAGCTCATGAAATGCAGGCGCATCTCGTAGTCGGGATACAGTTCCTCCACGCAGCCGTCGAGCACCTCCAGCAGATACTCCGTGGTGAATGTCTGGAAGATGTCGCCCAGCTTACGCAGGAACATGTCGCGGTACTCCGGCACCTTCAGGATCGTCCTGAAAATGGTATTGTCGATGTTATTGGTGCCCATGCCCTTTTCCTTGGTGTAGGAATAGGGAGTCTTGTGAGTCGCAGTCCAGAGGCCCCAGTCCAGATCGTAGAAGATCCACTTCCACTTGTAGGGTTCACCGGTTTCCGGATCCGTACCGTGCAGGCGGTAGTAACGAGTGTTACCGATGTCATCGTTACCAAAGAACATCTCCAGCGCCATGTACTCCAGATTGTTCTCGACATCAATGTTCGCATCCAGATAGGCGCGGTCCTCGGGGTTGTTGGCAGGATCACTTGCCTTCAGGCGCTTGATCATCGCGCGGTACTCCTTGTTGGAGCCCCACTCGGTCGATCCGTTGCCCTGCAGGATGTCCATCGCGTCCGCCTGCTCCATCGGGATGCCCTCATGCTGGGCGATGAAATAGCGGTCGATGCGCTCACGCAGGTCCATGTGGCCCCAGTAGGTGCCGTTGAGGTAGACAGCCACGGGCTGCCACGCCTGATGCAGCACCTCGCTGCCGTAGGCGTCCAGCAGGCGGGACTGGTAGCCGTCACGCACGCGGCTCCACACGCCGTCGTTGCCCGCGTTACGGACGACAAGGGACTTGTACTCCGTGAAGGGGCGGTCGGCAAAGAGCGGCGCGTTGAAGAGCTTCTCGCCATAGAGGGACTTGGCGCGGAGCTTGAAGGTCTTCTGCGGCAGATCAAGGGAGAAGTCGCCGCCCAGACCGACCGCCACGCCCTGGCTGAGGATGAGGTTGCCGGCGGTGTCGTAGTATTCGAAGTAGCCCTCCTTGGGGGGCTCCTCCTCCTTGACCTTGCGGTAGAGCGCGCCGTCCCAGGGATAGCCGGCGGGCTCGTCCTTGATGATGTCCGGGCCGTCGGCATACATGCCGTTCTCCTCGTTCCACAGCACATACGGGTCGATCGTCAGCGACACGACCGGCACCTTGTGGTACATGTTGACCAGATAGGTGCCTGTGGTGACCGTGCTCTCGTGGTACATCGTATCCACGGGGAAGGCGCGGGCGCGCAGGACGACATTGCTGTTCAGCTCGATCTCCTGCCCGGTGTAGGCGATGCTCGCGCTGCTGTACGGGTCGGGGATGGAGCCGTCGGTGGTGTAGAAGACGTAGGTGCCCTCGGGGATGGTGAAGCCGACCTTGGTGCCCTGATCGTGGTTCACGCCGGGGGCGACGGTCAGCTGGGGCGCCTCGGCATAGCCGAGGAAGCCGGTGGCGCCGTTGACCGCGCCGGGGGTCGGGACGTCATAATAAAAAAAGCCCTCACGCCCGGTTGCGCGGCCGTAGGACACATTGGTTGGTACCGCAGGCAGCACGACCTTGTCCAGGATCTTACCCGTCGGATCGGCGAGCACAAGGGTCTCCGAGCCGCCCTTGAGGAGCTTGAAGGACGTGTGCGCCTCGGCGGCGTTGTCCTTCGCGGCGTCGCCATCGCACCAGACGATCTTGTATTCGCCCGGTGCGATGGTCGTGCCCTGAGCAAACTGCCACTTGCGGGCACGGCCGACGTTGTCCGACAGGCCGTACCCGGAGAGATCGACAGTCATGTTGGAGGAGTTGTACAGCTCGATCCAGTCCGTGAAGGCGGCGCCCTCGGCGGTTGCCGTGTCATCGTTGGAGGCCATGACCTCCGTGATGTACACGCCCGTCACGTTCAGCGCGCGCAGGTACACGTCCATGCGGTTCGCGCCGCTCTCGGTGTTGGGGAGCTGGGGCGTGGGCCGCTGATGGATGGAGAAGCTACCGTCCTCATTGCGGGCATAGGAGCAGTCCTCGGGGATGTTGTCGATGGTGACACGGTCCACGAGGCGGCCACGGCTGTCCGCCAGCACGATGGTATCGTTCTCCGCGCTGATGCGGAAGCTGGCGTGGGGCACGTCCGTCGGGCCGGAGAGGACGTCCTTGCCGGAGCAATAGACGATGTAGTACCCATAGGGCGCGACCATCGCACCCTCGGGGAAGCGCCACTTGAGGGGCTTGTCCTCGCGGTTGGAGAGGGCATAATTGTCCAGGCTCACCGGGGAACCGGTGGTGTTGTACAGCTCGATCCAGTCGCACAGCTCGCCGTCGGAATCGCGGTAGCCGCTCAGGGGATCGGGGCAGATCTCGCTGATGATCAGCGCGCCGTCGGTCACCATGGTATTGTTGCGGTAGGCCAGATAGCCCTCGGCGGTGTTCTCATACCCGGGGCTGAAGTCGGTGGTCTGCACCCAGCGGCCGTCCGCGGTCATGGCATAGCTTTCGTCGGCGGACATGATGATGGTGCTGACGGAGTGGATCACGCGGGTGTCAGGGGCGAAGAGGGTCACGGTCTCGCCGCCGCTGGAGCTCAGGCCGAACTTGGCGTGCAGGGGCTTGCCGGCGATGGCCTGATTCGTCTTGTCGCACAGGACGACCACGCGCTCATCCGACTGGAGGGTGATCGCGGGGAACAGGAACTTGATCTCCATCGAGTCATCCGACAGGCCGACGCCCTGCATATCGATGGGGTGATCCGCCTTGTTCCAGACCTCCACCCAGTCGGAGAAGACGCCCTTTTCGTCGGGCATCGCCGTCTTGTTGGAGGACATGATCTCGCTGATGACCAGACCCGCGTAGTAGGCGGTTTCCTCGCCTGCCTCGCTGCCGCTGCCGGCGATGGAGTAGTACGCATGGCCGATGGGCTCCTTGGGCAGCACGATCACCAGCAGGGCCACCGCCGCCAGGAGGATCGCCATGACAAAGGCGTTGCCGATCTTGCGGCGCTTCTTCCGCCGCCGGATCACGGTCGGCTTTTCTGCGGTCGCCGTGGCGGTCGTGCTGTATGCACGGCGCCTGACCGGCCGTTCTTTCTGTACAGGAGGCTGCATACTGTCATCCTTTCCGAACCGGGCTGTCCCCGGCAATATGGCGGCGCATGGGCCGCGAAAACGCTGCGCACAGGCGGCAGCGCGGGTTGCTTCCGTACCGGAATGCGCTTTCTTCATACATGTAACGAATGAAGGGCATCCGTTCTTGCATTGTACCACAAATCGTCATGTTTCCGCAAGTGCTTCACACCCTTTTCAGGGGATGCAGGGCGAGGAATCGCCGACGATTGGGGTGAGATGTATTCTTTGACGTTGTCAGCTCCGCATAAAGCCGCCGGGGGGAAGCGAAAAACACTTCCCCCCGGCCAGTTATATTCACAGCAGTAGAGCATGGGCGACTCCAACAAGGTGCACAAGCCTTCGTCCCCACGCTGCACAAAAGTGCAGCCGTGATCCGCCGTGCCTGCACGGCGGGCGCTCAACTCCGGCGAGTGTTGCCGCTGGACCGCGTCGCGGGGCGTCTGTCACGCCCCGTGACCCCCGCAAGGAAGCCGCCAACAAACGCACCCCAAAACGGGTCAAGGGTCGAAGACCCTTGCAGGGTGCAGGGGCAGCGCCCCTGCCCGCCGGAGGCCCCCCGTCACTGGAACAGCGACAGTATCTCCTGCGGGCTCAAGCCGCCTACGAGGGTCTCGCCGGGCTTGATGAGCTGCTCGAAGAGTGCCTTTTTGCGCTGGCCGAGGGCGACGACCTGCTCCTCGATGGAGCCGTGAGTGACCATGCGGATGACCTCGACCTTGCGGGTCTGGCCGATGCGGTATGCGCGGTCGGTGGCCTGATCCTCTGCGGCAGGGTTCCACCACGGGTCGTAGTGGATGACCATGTCTGCACCGGTCAGGTTCAGACCCGTGCCGCCGGCCTTCAGGGAAATCAGGAAGATCTGCCCCTGACCGCCGTTGAACTGCTCGGTCATCTGCACACGGGTCGGCGCAGGCGTGTCGCCGTCAAGATACATGGTTTCATAGCCGTTCTGCTCCAGCTCCTTTTTCAGGATCTTCAGCATGGAGGTGAAGGCGCTGAACAGCAGCACGCGGCGGCCCTTGCCGATGGCCTCGGGCAGGATGTCCAGCAGCATATCCAGCTTGCCGCTGGTGCCGGAATAGTCATCCAGGACGAGGGCGGGATGGCAGCAGATCTCGCGGAGCTGGGTGATGGCCGCGAGCACCTCGGTGCGGCCGCGCTCGAAGCCCTTCTCCCGGACGATGGAATCGACCCGGTCGCGCAGGCGGAGCATCGTGGCCTGATAGACCTTCGTCTGCTCGGGGCTCATGGTGGCGGTCATGACGGTTTCGATCTTGTCGGGCAGCTCGGTCAGGACCTCCTTCTTCAGGCGGCGCATGAGAAAGGGGCTGATGCGGCGGCGAAGGTCCTCCGCGTCGGCGCTGCCGTCGGGGCCTGCCTGATAGCGGCGCATGAAGGCGCTGTAGGAGAGCAGATAGCCCGGGAGGACGAAGTTGAAGATGCTCCACAGTTCGCCCACGCCGTTTTCCATGGGCGTGCCGGTCAGGGCAAAACGGGTGCGGGCCTTCAGCTGGCGCACGGCAATGGCGCCCTTGCTGCCGGCGTTCTTGATGTGCTGCGCCTCGTCCAGGATGGCGAAGCGGAAGTCGATGTCCGTCAGCTGCTCAATGTCCTGCCGGATGAGCGGGTAGGAGGTGATGAGCACGTCCACGTCCTTCACTTCCTTGACGTGGCGGATCTGACTGGCACGCTGGGCGGCGCTGCCCGCCAGCACCATCACCGACAGGCTCGGGGCGAAGCGCTCCAGCTCGCTGAGCCAGTTGTAGGTCAGCGTCGTCGGGGCAACAACGAGGCTGGTCTGACCCTCCTCGCGGGTCGCAAGCAGCAGCGCGATCACCTGCACCGTCTTGCCCAGGCCCATGTCGTCCGCCAGTACGCCGCCCATGTGCAGCTGGTCGAGGGTGTGCATCCACTGGAAGCCGCGCTGCTGATAGGGACGCAGCGTCAGGCCGTCGGGCAGCTTCACCGAATCCGGCACCGGCTCCGTCAGCGCCCGGACGGTCTCGTCCACCGAGCCGTCCACCTCGATGGGCAGCTTCAGCCCCTCCAGCAGGCTCTTCATGTAGCAGGTGCGGTAGGCCTGCAGCTGGAGGGTGTCGTCGCTGCCGGAGAGGGCGTCCAGGCCCTCGGCGCTGGCGACCTCAAAGATGCTGTCCGCCAGGGGCTGCCACTCGTCCATCGCGGACAGGTCGAGGAAGGAGCCGTCCTTCAGGCGGAAATAGCAGCGGCGGCGGGCCAGCGCTTCCATGATCGCGTAGATCTCCTCCGCCGGCTGGCCGTCCTCGGTGAACTTCAGCTCCAGCGCCGTGCCGTTCATGCGCATCCGGCCGGCAAAGCGCGGCTTGCGGGGCGTCATCTTCCTGAAATCGTTGGACAGGTACACCTCCGCCAGCTGCTGCAGCTTGCCCACGCCCTCGGACACGAAGTCGAAAATCGCGTCCTGTCCGGAGAGGTACACATGGCCCTTGCTGGCCGTGAAGCCGGAGGCGCCCAGCGCGTCCAGCACCTGGCGCTCGGCAGCCGCGTCGCGCAGCAGCAGCTTCTCCGCGCGGGACAGGTTTTCCGGCAGGGGCGTTTCGTCGAAGGGGTCGATCTCCCGGTCACCATAGCGGAACTGCGCCCGGGCGATCACGTCGCGGCCGTTGGCGGCGCGGTCCAGATACACGCGGGTGAGCAGCGGCAGGCGGATCAGCTGCTTCTGCAGATCCTCGGCGATCTCCACGATGCCGGACAGCTGCAGGAAGGGCACCAGCTCGCCGATCACGCGGGCGGCCTCGCGCACCGGATAATCAAAGCTGCACTGGCCGCCCATCTGCTCCGCATACAGCACGCGCAGAATGGACCGCTGCCCCTCCTCCACCGCGATGACCTTCTCGTTCACCAGCGCATAGCCGCAGGAGGCCGTCAGCGGGCGGAACTCCTTGGGGAAGCGCGCCGTCACCGTCAGGCCGCGGATGTCGGAGGAAACGCGGAAGTGCAGCGGGATGCGCGTCTGGAACACGCGCTTGACCGTGTGGGTGTTGTCCCCGTCCTTGATGGAGAAGGGCAGGCTGCGCAGCTCCTGCAGGATCGCCTCCGCGAAGGGGTCCGGCAGCGCCAGCTCGCGCTGCTCCGCGCCCTTGAGCTGTACGCCCGCCTCCCGCTGCGCCATACACATCGCCCGCAGGATCTTCAGGATGCGGTTCTCCACCTGGCCAAAGCGCATCCACTCGGGGTGGAAGGTGAAGCCCTTGCCGTACTCGATGGGCGTGCCGGAGTCGATGGCGTCCAGCATCTGCGGGATGGACTTGACGACATAGAGCCGCTCCTCGCCGATCATCAGGACGATCCGGAGGCGCGGCGCTTCGTCCGTGCGGACGGGCTCGGCGATCAGGCGCACCGCCATGCGGAGCGTGCCCTCCTCCGGCAGCGCCTTTTCCATCGCCGCCATCAGCTTCGGGCCGGAGGCGACCGCTTTGCGCCGCAGCATCTCGTCCATCGCGCCGGACTCGTGGCTCGTCAGCATCGCCGCCACCACATGACGGCAGGCGCCCGTGTCCATGCAGGTCTGGCAGGTGCACCGGCCGCTGCCGTCGGGCGTGAAGACCACTTCATAGCGGCCTTCATCCGTCACATAAAGGCGCAGGAGCTTGGCGCTCTGCTCGATAATACGGACCCTGCCGGCCTGAAACAGGCGGCTGCCCATGCGGGATTCTTCCTCGCCCGCGAGCGTCCGGAGCGTATAAGGGATCTGGCTCATGCTTTTCACTCCATGCGGCGTCCGTCCCTGCAAAGCCGCCAAAGCGCTGCCGGGCCGGTACGCCATCCTCAATCATGCCGCAGAAAAGCGCCCGGTATTCCCTGGGAACCCCGGCGCTCCAAAACGGCAACCTACATACATTTCTGCCTCCATCCCCCGAATCCCTGCCGGGAGAAGGCATTCTTCAAACATTTTTTCGGCACTCGTCCATCTTCTGCCCATTCCGCACATCCCGGCACCATTCATCCCCCCGATGCATACGCTGCAGCATCCCGACATGGAAGCGAGGCGGTTTGCCATGGGCGAACTGTTTTTGTTATCCCCCATCCTGCAGGCGCTGCTTGCATCCCTGATGACATGGGCACTGACCGCAGGTGGCGCAGCGCTGGTGATCTTCACCCGGCGGACGCACCCGACCGCCATGGACGGCATGCTGGCCTTTGGCGCAGGGGTGATGCTGGCGTCCTCCTACTGGTCGCTGCTGTCCCCGGCGATCGACCTTGCCGGCGCGCTGGGACAATCCCCCTTCTGGACGGCTGCGGCGGGCTTCCTGCTGGGCGGAGCGCTGCTGATGGGCTGCGATGCGCTCCTGTCCCACCTGCTGCCGCACGGCGCGGAGATCACCGGAAACCGCCGCAGGTCCGCGCTGCTGATCGCGTCGATCACGCTACACAACATCCCTGAGGGGCTGGCGGTCGGCGTGACCTTCGGGGCGCTTGCAGCCCTCCCCGCCCCCGCTGCCCTGACCGGCGCGTGGATGCTGGCGGTGGGGATCGGGCTGCAGAACTTCCCGGAGGGTGCGGCGGTCAGCCTGCCGCTGCGCCGGGAGGGCCTGCCCCGGGGGCGCGCGTTTTTCTGGGGGCAGGCCAGCGCCATCGTCGAGCCGGTCGCGGCTGTCCTCGGCGCGCTGCTTGCCGTACATGTGCAGACGATCCTGCCCTTCACGCTGTCCTTCGCCGCAGGGGCGATGGTCGTCGTCGTGATCGCAGAGCTCGTGCCGGAAAGCCAGCGCAGCGCCCATCCGGCCTTCATGACGCTGGCGACGATGCTCGGCTTCGCGGTGATGATGATCCTCGATGTGGCGCTTGGGTGAGGGCGGAAAATCCCCCTGTTCAAAACGGCGGAAGCATTGTATAATGGAAGCAGCAATCCGTGAAAAGGAGAAATACGCATGACGACACAGGAACTCCGTCAGCTCCTGAGCGAGCTTTCGCTGGAAGAAAAGATCGGCCAGCTGGTGCAGATGCCCGCCTATTTCCAGAGCGGCGGGCACATCACCGGCCCGGCGGGCGAGATGGGCATCACCAACGATGATCTCCGCCTCGCCGGCAGCTACCTGTCCATTGTCGGCGCGGCGGACGTGGAGAAGCTGCAGAGGGAGTATATGGCGAACCATCCCCACCACATTCCGCTGATCTTCATGGCCGACATCATCAACGGCTACCGCACGGTCTTCCCCATCCCGCTGGCGCAGGGCTGCACCTTCCAGCCGGAGCTGGCGGAGGAGGGCGCGCGCATCGCCGCGAAGGAGGCCGCCGCCAGCGGCGTGCACGTCACCTTCTCCCCCATGGCCGACCTCGTCCGCGACGCCCGCTGGGGCCGCGTGATGGAATCCACCGGCGAGGACAAGTACCTCAACGGGCTGATGGCCGCCGCGATGGTGCGGGGCTATCAGGGCGCCGACCTGAAGGAGAAGGGCCGCATCGCCGCGTGCCTGAAGCATTTCGCAGGCTACGGCGCACCCGAGGGCGGCCGCGACTACAACACCGTGGAGCTCAGCCCCCGCACGCTGCGCGAGGACTACCTTCCGGCCTATCAGGCTGCGATCGACGCCGGGTGCGAGATGGTCATGACCTCCTTCAACACCCTCGACCGCGTCCCCTCCACGGCCAACCGCTGGCTCATGCGGGATATCCTGCGCGGCGAGATGGGCTTTGACAGCGTGCTCATCTCCGACTGGGGCGCGGTGATGGAGCTGATCCCCCACGGCGTCGCGGCAGACTTTGCGCAGGCGGCGGAGCTTGCCATCCGCGCCGGCGTGGACATGGACATGTCCAGCCCCTGCTACACCCACGAGCTGAAGCGGCTGGTGGAGGAGGGCAAGGTCCCCGAGGCGCTGATCGACGAGAGCTGCTGGCGCGTCCTGGCGCTGAAGAACCGCCTGGGCCTGTTCGAGAACCCCTTCAGGGACCTGAGCCGGGACGACGAGGCCGCGCTCCTGCTCTGCGCCGAGCACCGCGCCGCCGCCCAGCGCTGCGCGGAAAACTCCTTCGTCCTGCTCAAGAATGACGATCAGGCACTCCCCCTCGCCTCTGACGCGAAGGTCGCCTTCATCGGCCCCTATGTGGACAGCCACCTCACCTCCGGCGCATGGTCCATCTTCTGCGACGATACCGATGCGATCACCCTGCGCACCGCCCTGCGGCAGCGCGGCGTACCCGACGAGCGCTTTGCCGTCGGCTGCCCCATCGTCGCGCCTGGCGAAACGATCCTCGGCTTCCAGAAGGATTATCCGCTGCCTGAGATCGACGCGGAGCAGGCGCTGGCCGATGCCGTTGCGCTGGCCAAATCGTCCGACCAGGTCGTCCTCGCCCTCGGCGAACACCGCGAGCACACCGGCGAATCCGCCAGCCGCGGCCAGATCGCCCTGCCCGACTGCCAGCTCCGGCTGCTGGACGCCGTCGCAGAGGTTAACCCCAACATCACCGTCGTCCTCTACTGCGGCCGCCCGATGGACCTGCGCGCCCTGCAGGACAAGGCGAAGGCGATCCTCGTCGTCTGGATGCCCGGCACCGAAGGCGGTCCCGCCATCGCCCGCACGCTCTACGGCGACTGCGCCCCCAGCGGCAGGCTGTCGATGGCCTTCCCCTGGTGCGTCGCCCAGCTGCCCATGCATTATGACCAGCTGAGCACCGGCCGCCCCTATCACGGCGATCACCGCGCCATCCGCATCAGCTCCAAGTACCTCGACATGCCCAACCGCCCGCTCTATCCCTTCGGCTTTGGCCTGACGTACACGACCTTCGCCTACTCCGGCGTTGCCCTCTCTGCGGACAAGCTCACCCGCGGGGGCGAGATCACCGCGAGCGTCCGCGTCACCAACACCGGCGACCGCCCCGGCACGGAGACCGTGCAGCTCTACCTGCGCGACCTTGTCGGCAGCGTGGCACGCCCGGTCCGCGAGCTGAAGGGCTTCCGCCGCGTGACGCTCCGGCCCGGCGAGAGTGCTGACGTCGCCTTCGCCATCACCGAGGAGCAGCTCCGCTTCTACGACATCAACATGGATTTCGTCTCCGAGCCCGGCGGGTTTGAGGTCTTCATCGGCCCCGACAGCGCGTCGGAGAACAAGGCGACCTTCCGCCTCGTCTGATATTCAGCCTGCCCATCATGGGCGGGCTTTTTTCCTTGCAGCACAAAACAGCCGCCGTGATTTCTCACAGCGGCTGTCTTTCTGATCGTTCGGATTAGAACTTCAGAGGATTCACGCGGACGGAGGGGCCCATCGTGCTGCTCAGGTACAGAGAGCGGATGTAGGTGCCCTTCGCGGCGGCGGGCTTCGCCTTGTTGATCGCGTCAATCAGGGTCTGCAGGTTCTCCTGGAGCTTCTGGGTACCGAAGGAGACCTTGCCGATGGGGCAGTGGATGATCGCGGTCTTGTCCAGACGGTACTCAACCTTACCAGCCTTGATGTCGGAAATGGCCTTGGCCACGTCCATGGTGACAGTGCCGGACTTGGGGTTGGGCATCAGGCCCTTGGGGCCCAGGATACGACCGATGCGGCCGATCAGACCCATCATGTCGGGGGTAGCGACACAGACGTCGAAGTCGAACCAGTTCTCCTGCTGGATCTTGGTGA
>SVGU01000144.1 GCA_015056155.1 Clostridiales bacterium | reverse complement strand
GTTCACGGTGCGCTCGGGTATGCTGTTCATCACGCTTCCCTCCGGCAGGCAGCTTTCCTACGTCAAGCCGCGCATCGGCGAGAACAAATTCGGTTCCCAGGCCGCGACCTACATGGGCGCGGGCAGCACCAGAAAGTTGGAACGCATCGAATCCTATGGTCCGAAGTTCGTGGAGAACATCGTCCAGGGCATCAGCCGGGATCTGCTGTGCTGCGCCATGCAGACGCTGCGCTGCTGCCGGATCGTCGCCCACGTCCACGACGAGCTCATCATCGAGGCCGACCCCGCCGTGTCCCTCGACGCGGTGTGTGAGCAGATGGGCAGGACGCCGCCCTGGGCGGAGGGCCTGCTGCTCCGCGCCGATGGCTATGAGTGCGCCTTCTACCAGAAAGATTGAGGTGAACCATGAATATCAGCAAATACAACCACGAGGGCTATCATGATCCCACCGTGTATGAGGCCCTGGTGAACATCGAAAAGGAGCGCAAGGAAACCCAGAAGCTGGTGCCCGGCAGGTACAGGCCACTGGTCTACATTTGCAGCCCCTATGCCGGGGATGTGCTGAACAACGAGCGCAAGGCCCGCCGATACTGCCAGTTCGCAGTGCGGAAGCGGGCCATCCCGCTGGCTTCCCACCTGCTGTACCCGCAGATCCTGAACGACGACGACCCCGGTGACCGCCAGCTCGGGCTGTTCTTCGGCACGGTGCTGCTGGGCAAGTGTGATGAGTGCTGGGTATTCGGCGCGACGGTTAGCTCAGGAATGGCCACGGAGATCGCCAAGGCAAAGAAGCGCGGCATTCCTATCCGATACTTTACCGAGGACATGGAGGAGGTGCGGTCAGATGGCTAACGGATGGAGATATAAAAAGGGCAACCCTGAGTATGACCGCTATATCCACAGTGCCGCCTGGCGCGACACAGCCAACCGCCGTCTGGATCAGGACAGTCATGTGTGCCAAGTCTGCGGAGGTGACGCCACCGATGTTCACCATCTGACCTATGATCGATTTGGGCACGAGGACATGAACGATCTGGTGAGCCTCTGCCGCCGGTGCCATGAAAAGGCTGAGGCACTCTATGATCCTGCCATCATCCCCTGGGCAATGGATGAAGTGAAGCCGGAGGGTAACAACTTCATGGCTGCAATGCGCATGGACGCGATGACCATCGCGCCGGTGGTGTTCGACTACCTGAAACAAGTGCGCGGTGACAGCTTTGATGCGCTCATGGTTCTCCGTCAGCCTGACGACGCCGAGGGCAAAAAATACTGGAGTGTGCTCAAGAGGGCCGTGGACGCCTTGTGCCGCAAGCGGTATTCCCGCAACTGTGTGGCTGACAGATTGGACATGATGGTTGGCGCGGTCACGAACCGTGTGACGGCGATCTGCCTCCAGCAGATCGAGCATTACATCCGAAACGGTATCCAGGCATCGCTTCATGATGTGGTTATGACCGAGTACGCGATTCAGGGAAAGTGGAAATCCGTCGCCAATCAACTGGGCATTTCAAACGGCACGCTCCAGACCCTGCGCCGCGATGACGGCAGCAGCTTTGGTCCTTCCCTCAGGGAGGCTGTGCTATATTACTGCGGCCTCGACGCCGCTGCGGGAATCCCACCTGTCCCTGGCTTCAACTGCCTGACGGAAGCTGACTACATCCAGTTGAACACACTGGCAAGCTACATGGTCTCGGTGTCCGGGACTGGAAAGTTTAGAGGTGAGCACACATGCGAGAGTTGAAAATCGCCTGCGGCAGAAGCCGGAACGCACTTAACTGGTCAAACCGAACAATTAGCTGGGAAGACCTGTGTGAGCGCCTGCGCACCACATTCCGAACCAGGGAGACGGTGGCCCAATACAAAGCCATGACCAGGGCCGAGCGCGATGACGCCAAGGACAAGGGAGGTTTCGTAGGCGGACACCTTCATAATGGCAGGCGGCGGGTCAAGGACGTGGAGTGCCGGTCGCTGCTCTCGCTGGATGCCGATCATGCGGAGCCCGGCTTCATAGAACGGTTCGAGCGGGAATGCGGCGTCGCTGCCGCCATCTACACCACACACGGCCACACGCCGGAAGCGCCCAGGGTACGCATCGTCATTCCCTTTGAGGAGGACATCACACCGGACTGCTATGCGGCGGTCGCCAGGTACTACGCCGCCCGCTGGGGCATTGACCAGTTTGACGAATGCTCCTACAAGGTCAATCAGCTGATGCACTGGCCGACCACGCCCGCCGACGGTGAGTACATCTGCCGGATCATTGACGGCCCTGCCTTCGATCCGATGTCGTTCCTCTCCGCTTATCCCGACTGGCAGGACTGCTCCAGGCTGCCTGTGTCCAGCCGGGAGAAGCAGGTCAGGGTGTCTGAGGGAAAGAAACAGGAGGACCCGCTTTCCAAGCAGGGCATCGTGGGCATCTTCTGCCGAGCCTACACCGTCCAGGATGCCATTTACAAATTTCTCTCTGACGTGTACGCACCGTCCGTGAAGGAAGGCCGGTTCGATTACATCCCCGGCGAGGGCACTGCCGGTGTGGTGATCTATGATGACAAGTTCGCCTACAGCCACCACGCCACAGATCCCGCAGGCGGGAAGCTGCTGAATGCCTTTGATCTGGTCCGGCTCCATCGCTTCCCGGAGGAGGATGAAAAGACATCATTCCTCAAGATGTGCGCCTTCGCCGAGACCGACGAACTGGTGAAGGAAGCCGTGGAGCGCGAGAGGCTGGCGGAGGCACAGAAGGATTTTGAAGAGACCAGCTCCAGCTGGGAGGAGCCGCTGCCGTTTGGCAGGCACACCATCGTGCCCTTCCCGCTGGATGCGCTGCCCCCGGACATCCGCAACTATGTCGCCGCGATCTCAGAGAGCGTGCAGACGCCCGTCGACATGGCAGGCTGCGCCGCGCTGAGCGTGATCGCCACCAGTGTACAGGGCAAGTTTGCCATTCGCGGAAAGCCGGATTGGACGGAGCCGCTCAACATCTACCTCACGGAGATCGCGCCGCCCTCTGAAAGAAAGTCCGCGATACAGCATGCGATGGTCAGGCCGGTCAGCGATTACGAAAACCGGTACAACCAGATCAACGCGGCGGCGGTGGAATCCAGCCGCATGCACAGGCGGATTTTGGAGCGCCGCCAGAAAGCCGTGGAGGATCAGGTCGCCAAGGGCAAGGCGGAACAGGCGGATGTGGATGATATCGCACGCGAGCTGACGGCCTATGAGGAACAGCAGCCGCTGCGCCTTTTCGCCGATGACATCACGCCGGAGAAGCTGGCATCCGTTCTGGCTGAGAACGATGGCCGGATGGCGCTGCTGTCCAGCGAGGCTGGCATCTTCGACACGCTGGCCGGTGCCTACTCCAAGTCGGTCAACATCGATGTGATGCTGAAGAGCTACTCCGGCGACCAGATCCGCGTCGACCGAATCGGTCGGGAGAGCGAGAACATCCTGAATCCCACGCTGACGGTGCTGCTGATGGCGCAGCCCAATGTGATCTCCCGTGTGCTGAGCAACGAAACCTTCCGTGGGCGCGGGCTTACAGCGAGATTCCTTTATTGCAT
>SVGU01000143.1 GCA_015056155.1 Clostridiales bacterium | reverse complement strand
CTCCGTCTTGTCGCGGACGGTGATCAGCTCGTTCTGGAAGCAGTTGTTGTCATCCAGAGGCTCGGTGGCGGTGGCAACGCGGTAGAGGTCTTCCTCGTCGGCGGTCATGTAGATGACCTCGTCCGTGACGCGGCGGTTGACTTTGTCAACCTTGCGGTAGGGAGCCTCGACGAAGCCGTACTCGTTGATGCGGGCATAGGTCGCCAGGGAGCCGATCAGACCGATGTTGGGACCTTCGGGGGTCTCAATGGGGCAGATACGGGAGTAGTGGGAATAGTGCACGTCGCGGACCTCGAAGGAGGCGCGTTCGCGGTTCAGACCGCCAGGGCCCAGGGCGCTCAGACGGCGCTTGTGGGTCAGCTCAGCCAGGGGGTTACACTGATCCATGAACTGGGACAGCTGGGAGGAGCCGAAGAACTCGCGGATGGAGGCGCTGACGGGGCGCGGGTTGAACAGCTGGGTGGGATTGATATCCGCAGCATCCTGGGTGCCCATGCGCTCCTTGATGGTGCGCTCCAGGCGGCTCAGGCCGATACGCAGCTGGTTCTGCAGGAGCTCGCCCACAGAGCGCAGACGGCGGTTGCCCAGATGGTCGATATCATCCACCGCGCCGATGCCGTAGGGCAGGCCCAGGATGTAGCTGACGGAGGCGATGATATCGTCGTCCAGGATCAGCTTGGGCACCAGGGCGTGTACGTTGTCGGAAACGACCTGCTTGAGCATGTCGGGGTCGGTGTTCTCGATGATGGTCTTCAGCGTGGGCAGATGGACCATCTCGAAGATGCCGGCCTCGGCGGGATCAAAGGGCAGGTACTCGCGGGCGTCGGCGAAGTTGTTGCCGACGATCTTGCGCACGCCGTTCTCGGTCACGACCTGCACCTCGTTCACGCCGGCGTTCTGGGCACGGCGGGCGACGTCCAGCTCGATGATCTCGCCGGCGGTCACCAGGATCTCGCCCGTGCGGGGATCAATGATGTCCTCGGCAGCCACATGGCGGGCCATGCGGTTGGCGATGGACAGCTTCTTATTGAACTTGTAGCGGCCCACGCGCATCACATCGTAGCGCTTGGGATCGCGGAACAGCGAATGGAACAGGTTGCGTGCGCTCTCCTCGCTCTCGGGCTCGCCGGGCTTCTGCTTCTTGTAGATCTCCAGCAGCGCCTGCACCTCGGGGGTACGGCCCTTGCTGGCGGCGTCGGTCACCGTGGAGTCGCGGGAAAGGGTGGCGGTCAGACGGGCGTCATCGCCCATCAGGCCGATGATCTCAGCATCCGTCTGCAGGCCGATGGCACGCAGAAGCACCGTCAGGCACAGCTTGCGCGCACGGTCCAGACGCACCCACATGACGTTGTTGGAGTCGGTCTCGTACTCCAGCCACGCGCCGCGGTTGGGGATGATCTGCGCAGAATAGAGGGGAATGCCGGCTTTGTCCAGCGCGCGGGAAAAATACGCGCCGGGGGAGCGCACCAGCTGGGAAACGATGACGCGCTCAGCGCCATTGATGATGAAGGTGCCGTTTTCCGTCATCAGGGGGAATTCACCCATCCAGACGGAGGACTCCTTGATCTCGCCGGTCTCAGTGTTGAGCAGCTGCATGTTCACGCTCAGCGGCGCGGCATAGGTCATGTCGCGCTCGCGGCAGCGTTCCATGGTGTTCTTCGGCTCACCAAGCGTGTAGTCGGTGAACGTCAGTTTCAGCGTGCCGCTATAATCGGTAATGGGCGAGGCGTCCGACAGGACTTCCCGCAGATCCGTATCAAGAAAGCGCTGGTAGGAGTTCTTCTGAACCTCGATCAGATCGGGCATCTCAAGAACTTCATCAATGCGCGAGAAGCTCATGCGCTTGCGGAGCTTACCCATTTCAACCTCATGCGCCATAGAAAGCTATCACCCCTCTAACGTCTCGGCCATCGCATCCCTTCGGGAAGCGTTGGCTTCGCTCTGCCAATGCAGGCATTGGCTATCGCTCGTCGGGCTATCGCCCGACCTTGGTCTCGGCCATCGCATCCCTTCGGGAAGCGTTGGCTTCGCTCTGCCAATGCAGGAGCATTGGCTTTTCGATCGGTCTGCACCAGTATCATATTAGGAAGAAAACGGCGGTCTGCAGCCCTGGAAGACGACCTTCCAACTTCAGACAGACATAGCGAAACTCCTGATTCAAGTCACTCAAATCAGGGCGTTCAAATATCTGACTCGTTGGGGGAAGCCGTGATCATGGGGCGTCGTGCCATTCGCGTCTCCTGTCCGTCCGGTACCGGCGCACTCTGCCAGTGCAGAACACTGGCGGTCACAAAGCGTGGTCAGCATCTGTTTTCCCAGCCTTTTGTGGAGGCTGCGAAATTTGTGCTTGATTTTTTCTGCAAAACCGTGTACAATACAAAGCGCAGGAAAATAAGCACAGTATGTAAAGATACTGATACAATTCTAAATGATATCATACCCTTGCGGAAATGTCAATGCCTTTCCGCAAATTTTTATATCTGTACTTCAACGCTGATGGAGGAACAAAATGCTCAGGAGAATGCTTGCGCTGCTGCTGACGGCGCTGCTGGCGCTTCCGCTGGCGGCGGCAGGGGAGGACGCGCTGCCGGTGCTCATCGACCGGATCAACACCCCGGACGTTCATGCGGACTTCGCCTTTGCCGAAGACGCCCCGCTGCTGGAGGTCATCTTCCCGCAGATTCTCAACTGCGACGCCATTTTCCTCCGCTGTGGCGGGGAGACCATGCTGGTGGACTGCGCCACCCAGGGCCAGGCCAAGCGCATCATCAACATGTGCAAACAGCTGGGTATCACCCGCATCGACCGGGTTGTCAACACGCACCCCCACGAGGACCACATCGGCGGCTTCCGCGACGTGATCAAGGAGGTCGAGGTGGGCGAACTGTGGATCTGCTTCGATGAGAACTACACCACCCACATGACCAAGGCGGTCGGCTATGCGCAGAAGGCTGGCATCCCCGTGGTGCATTATGCGGACGGCGATACGCTGACCCTTGGCGGTGCGACGATCGACGTGTGGAAGCTGGAGGGCAAGACCAGCGAGCTGAACGACTGCTCGGCGCAGTTTTTCGTCACCTTCGGCGATCGGACGCTCCTCATGGCGGCTGACCTTGAAAAGACTGGCCAGGCCCGCTATGTGGAATGGAAGGGCGGGGCGCTGAAAGCGGATGTGCTCAAGTATCCCCACCATGGCCTGGAGAAGCTGATCGATGAATATGCGGCAGCGGTGTCGCCCCTGTATTTCGTGGTGACGAACAACCAGCGCTCGACGGAGGGCCTGAAGTACATCCGGCGGGGTGACATCCCCTGCGCGTGGACGGTTCCGGGCTTCGTGACCCTCACCACGGACGGCACGACCTGGCTGGTCGAACGTGTCGAGTCCGAAGTGAAATACTGATATATAAATGTAGAAACTCAAACAGAAACGCCGTCTGCGACGCTGGGAGTTATTATGTAGAGGAAGGTTTACCCCTCCTCGTCATGAGTCGCGGGAAATACAAGTAATTCAAGCAGTTATGGCTTGAAGGGAAACCTTCAAGTACATAGCTGCTTTTTCTATTGCAGCAGA
>SVGU01000142.1 GCA_015056155.1 Clostridiales bacterium | reverse complement strand
GTCGGTAGAGGCCATGGCGATGCAGCGGGCGGTGTTGTCGCCGATGTGCTGCGCGACCTCAACGGTCAGCTTGCGCTCGCCGATCATGACCGTCAGCGCCTGATGGATGGGCGGAAGGCCGCCCTTCTCGAAACGGACGTCAACAACAGGTCCCATGACCTGCGCGACAATGCCCGTATTGGTAGTTGCCAAAGGTATAACCCCCTTCTTTTGGTAGGGTACTTATCGGTTGATAGATCAGCTGCCGGCACCGGCAACGATCTCCGTGATTTCCTGGGTGATCGCGCCCTGACGCGCGCGGTTGTACTGCAGCTGCAGATCATCGATCATCGCGCGGGCGTTCTTGCCGGCGGAATCCATGGCCATGCGGCGGGCAGTGACCTCGCTGGCGAAGCTCTCGCGGATGCAGGCCATCAGGATGCCCGCGACGTAATCCGGCACAGTGGCGTTGAGGATGGTCTCCTCGTCCGGCTCAAAGATAGCGGAGATGGGCTCCACAGATTCGGGCTTCACAAGGGGCAGCACCCACTTGACTTCGGCCTCCTGGCTCATCATGGACACATAGCGGGTGTACACGATGCCGAGACGGTCGAACTCACCTGCCACGAACTCCTTGCAGAGCTGGCGAGACAGGGCGATGGCCTCCATGCTGGTGTACTTCTCAGAGGAATGGAATTCCCCCTTGTAGCGGTCACAGGCGCGCTTGCCAATGGGGATGATCTGGTCATACTGCATCGTAGCCACCAGGCGGAAGATGTTGGCATTATAGCCGCCCGCCAAACCGCGGTCACCCGCGATGACGATCAGCTTGGTGCGCTCCCCAGCCTCACGCATGTAGGGGCTGCGCTGGCACTCGCTGACGGAGGACAGCACGCTGACCACCTTGTCGTAGGCAGTCACGTACTGCTTGCCATTATTCATCGCCTGATTTGCGCGGCGCATCTTGGAGGACGCAACCAGGCCCATGGCGCTGGTGGTGTGCAGGGTGGAATCAACAGAACGGATGCGGTTTTTCAGGGCTTTGGTGTTGGCTCCCATGCCCGTCACCTCCGCATGGACGCAAGCGCCGCTTCCAGTTCCTTCACGTCGTCATCAGACCACTGACCCTGATCGATACGATCCAGCAGCTGAGCGTTCTCAGCTTCCAGCTTTTCGTACAGGCGCTCCTCCCATGCAGCCACATCCTTGACCTCGACCTCGTTGAGGAAGCCGTGGATGACGGCGTACACGATCGCAACCTGGCAGCCCACGCGGACGGGAGCATTCTTGCCCTGCTTGAGCACTTCCACGATGCGGGCACCCAGAGCCAGACGGTTCTTGGTATCCGCATCCAGATCGCTGCCGAACTGGGCGAAGGACTTCAGCTCCAGGTACTGGGCGTAGAGCAGCTTCAGCTCGCCGGCGACCTTCTTCATGGCCTTGAGCTGAGCGCTGCCGCCCACGCGGCTGACGGAGATACCCGGGTTGATAGCGGGCATGATGCCGGAGTGGAAGAGCTCGGTCTCCAGGAAGATCTGGCCGTCGGTGATGGAGATGACGTTGGTGGGGATGTAGGCGGAAACGTCGCCCGCCTGGGTCTCGATGATGGGCAGCGCCGTGATAGAGCCTCCGCCGTAATCCTTGTGGACGCAGGCCGCACGCTCCAGCAGGCGGGAGTGCAGGTAGAACACGTCGCCGGGATAGGCTTCGCGGCCCGGAGGACGACGGATCAGCAGGGACAGGGCGCGGTAGGCCACGGCGTGCTTGGACAGGTCATCATAGATGATCAGCACGTCCTTGCCCTGCTCACGGAAGTGCTCCGCCATCGCGCAGCCAGCGTAGGGCGCGATGTACTGCAGGGGGGCACTTTCCGCCGCAGAGGCAGACACGATGATGGTGTAGGGCATCGCGCCGGCGCGCTCCAGCTCCTGTGCGATCTGCACGACGGAGGTGCGCTTCTGGCCGATGGCGACGTACACACACAGCACGTCCTTGCCCTTCTGGTTGATGATGGTGTCGATCGCGATGGCAGTCTTACCGGTCTGGCGGTCACCGATGATCAGCTCGCGCTGACCGCGGCCGATGGGGATCATCGCGTCGATGGCCTTGATGCCGGTCTGCAGCGGCACATGAACGCTCTGGCGCTCGATGATGCCGGGGGCCTCGGATTCGATGGGGCGGGTCTTGGTGGTGGTGATATCACCCTTGCCGTCGATGGGCTGGCCCAGGGCATTCACCACGCGGCCCAGCAGCTCTTCGCCCACCGGGACGGACAGGGCGCGGCCCGTGCGGTACACGGTGGAACCCTCACGGATGGAGTCCTTGTCGCTCAGCACGGCGACGGAGACGGTATCCTCTTCCAGGTTCTGGGCCATGCCGAAGCTGCCGTCCTCAAAACGGAGGAGCTCATTGGCCATGCAGGAGCGGAGTCCGTACACGCGGGCAATACCGTCACCGACGGTGATGACCGTGCCGGTCTCGTTCATTTCGATGCGGGACTTGTAATTCCGGATCTGCTCCTTGAGGATGCTCGAGATTTCTTCCGGTCTATTGCTCATCTGTTCATCACTTCCTTGATTTCGTGCAGCTTGTGCTTCAAGCTGCCGTCAATGACCTTGCCGTCCACTTGGACGACCAGGCCGCCCAGGAGCGAAGGATCAACCGCGCATTCCAGGTGGATGGTCCTGTTGAACTTGCGGCTCAGCTTTTCGGTCAGTTCCGCCATTTCGCCCTTCGTCAGCTCAACAGCGCTGGTGACGTAGGCGGTGGACAGGCGGCTATGCTCGTCATGAAGGGCGGTGTAGGCTTCCACGCAGTCATTCAGCTCGCGGATGTAGCCATGCTGCACCAGGACGCCCACAAAGCTCATCACATGCTCGGGCTGGACGTCGCCAAAGGCCTTTTCCAGCACGGCGCAGCGCTCATCCTTGGGGATGGAGGGGGACGCCAGCAGATCCAGCGCACCCTCGGTGGCATAGATGCCATCGCGCATCGCTTTGAGCGCGATCAGGGTTTCAAACACGGTGTTTGTTTCCAGTGCCAGGGAGAACAGCGCGTCGGCGTAAGACTTGCTCGTATCGGTCATCAGTCTTCACCCACGCCCTTCAGGAACTCGTCGATCATGTTGCGATGATCGGCGTTGTTCATTTCGCGGCCCAGCAGCTTTTCGGTCATGGCAGCAGACACGTCGGTGATATCCTGACGGATGGTCTCCATGGCCTTCTTCTTCTCCATGGAAGCTTCCAGCTCACCCTGACGGACGATCTCGTCGGCCTTCTGATGGGCGTCGGCCACGATCTTTTCGCCGCGGCGGTTGGCCAGGACGGTGGCATCGTGGATGATTTCATCCGCCGTGGTATGGGCGGTGGCCAGCTTGGCGGCGTACTCGTCGCGGGCGGCGTTGGCGGAATTCCGCGCTTCCTCCGCATCGGCGTAGTACTTGGCGATGGCGGCCTTGCGGTTCTCCAGCACAGCCTTCACCGGCTTGTACAGGAACTTCTTCAAACCCAGGTACAGGATGGTCAGATTCGCCAGGGAAATGAGCACCTGCCACAGGTTGAAGGATACAATTTGCAGATTACCCATTCTGTCACCTGCTT
>SVGU01000036.1 GCA_015056155.1 Clostridiales bacterium | reverse complement strand
CGCGTACCTCGGACACTGTTCTCCCTCCTTTCGCTCATCTCGCCTTGACATCAGCCAAATAGACAGACGGATGGCGAAAACCGTAAAGCTATTATAGCAAAAAGGTTTGTGCACGTCAATGCCTAAATTTCAATTTTTTGCGATAAATTTGTAAAAAGAGCGTGCGGAAGCGGATAGAATGATCGTCAGTCCAGCTTCTCGGACAGCTGCTTGCCGCCCAGGACATGGAAGTGCAGATGGCGGACGGACTGCGCCGCGTCGGGGCCGCAGTTGCTGATGGTGCGGAAGCCGCCGGTCAGCTTCTCCATCTCTGCGACCCTTTTGCAGGTGCGCAGGCAGGCGGCGAGGGTCGCGTCGTCCAGCTCGTCGATGCCGTCCATGCCGGTCACGTGCTGCTTGGGCACGACCAGCACATGGGTGGGCGCCATGGGGGAAATGTCGCGGAAGGCGAAGGTCTTCTCATCCTGATAGACGCAGGCGGAGGGGATCTCACCGGCGATGATCTTGCAGAACAGGCAGGTATCCATGATATCAGTTCCTTCCTATTTTATTATGCGGATGCGTCACAGCACCTCGGCGGTCATGCCGTCGGGGGTGATGGACGTGAGGGTCACGCTCAGGAGCGCACCCTGTCGGCACAGGGGGCAGTCCGCGACCGTGACCGGGATGTACTCGGGCGTATAGCCGAACCAGCAGTCCCCGTGCTTTTCCTCCAGCAGGAGGGTCGTCTCCCGGCCGAGCCATTGCTGCTGGTAGGCTGCGGCGGTCTCCTCGCCGATGGCGATGAGCAGGCGCGCGCGGCGTTCCTTCTCGGCTTTGGGCAGCTGACCGGGCATGACGGCGGCCTTGGTGCCCTCGCGCTGGGAGTAGGGGAAGACGTGGATCTTCGCAAAGCCCACCTCGCGGATGACATCGGCGGTCTCCTGCAGCTCCTCCTCCGTTTCGCCGGGGAAGGCAGTCAGCACATCGGTGGTGAAGGCCGCCATGGGGAAGGCGGCGCGCAGGTTGCTGACCGCGTCGCGGTACATGCGCATGTTGTAGCGCCGCGCCATGCGGTTAAGCACCGTGTCGCTGCCGGACTGCAGCGCCAGATGGAACTGGGGGCACACCTTGGGCATTTCCGCCAGCGCCTGCGCGAACGCTGCGGTCGCGATGGTCGGCTCGAGGCTGCCCAGGCGGATGCGCTGCACCCCTGGCACCTCATGCACCGTGCGGATGGCGTCCAGAAGGGTCGTGCCGTCGTGCCAGTCCCGGCCGTAGCTGGACAGGTGGATGCCCGTCAGCACCAGCTCCGTGAACCCGGCCGCAGCCAGGCGCTCCGTCTCCTCGCGGATATTCTCCAGCGGGCGGGAGCGGATTGGCCCGCGGACGCTGGGGATGATGCAGTAGGTGCAGTGGTTGTTGCAGCCCTCCTGGATTTTGAGGGTCGCGCGGGTGTGCTCGTCCTGGCTGGTGATGGCCAGGGGCTCGAAGGGCGTGGTCTCGTTCAGCGCGTTGACCGCGCAGACGGACGTGCCGCTGGCCACGGCGTCCTCCAGCAGCGTCACGACCTCGCCCCGGCGCTGGGTGCCGATGATGAGCCGTGCGCCGGTGGAGAGCAGCTCTTCGCCCTTTCTCTGGGCGAGGCAGCCGGCGAGGATGATCTGGCTGTCCGGGTGCTCCCGGCGGAGGCGGCGGGTGAGCTGCATGGACTTCTTGTCGCCCGTTCCGGTGACGGTGCAGGTGTTGATGACATACACGTCCGCGTCGCCGTCAAAGGGTACGATCTCATACCCCGCCGCGCGGAACTTCTCCAGCATCGCCTGCGTGTCGTACTGGTTCACCTTGCAGCCGAGGGTGTGGAATGCAACGGTTTTCATTTCGGGTGATTCACTCCATATCGCCAAAGAGGCAGAATAGGGCGCTCATGGCGCACAGACCGGCGGTCTCGGTGCGCAAGATGCGCGGGCCGAGGGTCACGGAACGGCAGCCGGCCTCCTGCATGCGGGCGACCTCATCTTCGGACATGCCGCCCTCCGGACCGATGACGATGGCCAGGTCGGTCACGCCGGGATGCTCCTCATGGAAGCGGGCGAGGGAATAACCCTGCGCATCCTCCCACGGGACGATGGCTGCGCCGTGCTCCGTCAGGCGCGTGAGCAGGTGCTTGAAGGAGATCGGCTCCGTCACCTGCAGCATCTCGCACCGCCCGGACTGCTTGCAGGCCTCGCGGGCGATCTTCTGCCAGCGTTCCTGCTTCTTCCGTCCGTCCTTGCCGTCCAGCTGAACGACGCAGCGGCTCATCGCCACGGGTACGACCGTCGCCGCGCCAAGCTCGGTGGCCTTCTGCACGATCAGCTCCATCTTGTCCGCCTTGGGCAGGCCCTGATAGAGGGTGATGCGCAGCTTCGCCTCGGTGGAGGGCATTTCGCCGGTGACGTGCACGGAGACTTCGCCGTCTCCGATGGCGGCGATTTCGCCGGAGAAGCGGCGTCCGTCCGCGAACAGCTCGCAGCTCTCGCCGGTCTTCATCCGCAGCACGCGGGTGGCGTGGCGGGCGTCCTCCTCGCACAGGTACGCGGTATCGTTCACGACCCCGCGCTCGTCAGCATAAAAGCGGTGCATCAGTCAGGCCTCCGGGACAGCATCGCCACCCACTCGCCCTTGCGGCGGATCTCAAGGATGGTGTAGTTCGCCTTGGTCAGCGCGTTCACCACGTCCTGCTCGCGCTCCTTGATGATGCCGGAGCAGATGAACAGGCCGCCCTGGACGATGTGGGGGATGAGGGGCTCGGCGAACATGCAGATGACGTCGGCGATGATGTTGGCCACGCAGACCTCGCACACGCCGTCGGTGGACTCCAGCAGGTTGCCTTCGACCGCGCGGATGACGTTCTGCAGGCCGTTGTGCTCGACATTCTCCCGGGCGACCTTGACGGCGGTGGGGTCGATGTCGATGGCCAGGACGTCCTTTGCGCCCAGCATCGCTGCGCCGATGGCGAGGATGCCGGAGCCGGTGCCCACGTCGATGACGGTGTTCACGGGCTGCTTGAGCATCACGTCCTCCAACAGCTCCAGGCACATGCCGGTGGTCTCGTGGGTGCCGGAACCGAAGGCCATGCCGGGGTCGATCTCCATGACGAGATCGTTCTCCTGCGCGTCGTACAGCTCCCAGGTGGGCTTGACCACCAGGCGCTTGCCGGCGCGGAAGGGCTTGTAGAACTTCTTCCACACCTCGGACCAGTCCTCGTCATGCACATTGGCGGTGGCGATTTCCAGGCTGCCCATGTCGATGCCCAGGTCCGCGCTCTTCAGTTCCGCCATGCGGGTCTTCAGCGCGCCCATGCGGTCGGCGAACTTCTCGTCCGGCTCGAACCAGGCGTGGACGACCACGTCCTCGGGCAGGGTGTTGATCAGGTTGGGGTCAATGATCTCCCAGAAGCCGTTGGGCTTGTCGGGGTCGGGGATGTCGGCGCGGTCCTCGACCATGGTGCCGGTCGCGCCTTCCGAGATGAGGGCTTCGGAGACGATGTCCGCGCCCATGGTGGTGGTGTGTATGGTCAGTTCGACCCAATCCATCTTTCATCTTCCTTTACATATCAGGATAGTATACCATCTTTTATTATATGCCAGATTTCATTGCAGGTCAACGGTGAAAAAATGCCTTGCGTCCTGCCGGTCGCTGTGATATACTGGTAGCATACATCTGGATACAATGGAGGAGGACTGCTCAAATGAAGAAGTTCATCGAGGAATTCAAGAAGTTTGCCCTGCGCGGCAATGTGATCGACATGGCTGTCGGCGTGATCATCGGCGGCGCGTTCACCGGCGTGGTGAATGCGGTGTCCAACGACTTCATCAAGCCCCTGCTGTCCTTTGTGACCAGCCTGGGCAAGGATTGGGGCCTGATGGCGGACGGCGCCACGCCCTGGTCTGTCTCTGCCGCCGGCGCGGATTTCATCACCACCATCATCAATTTCCTGATCACCGCCTTTGTGCTGTTCATGATCATCAAGGCGATGAACAAGCTTTCCTCCATCGGCAAGAAGCCCGAGGCTCCCAAGGCGCCCACGACCAAGAAGTGCCCCTACTGCCTGAGCGAGATCCCGATCGAGGCGACCAAGTGCGCCCACTGCACCTCCGAGCTGCCGCAGGCGTAAGCATGCCGCTGTCTTCATGACGGCGCATGGAACGGTGTGAAACAAAAATGCGGAGACTGCCATCATTCGGGCAGCCTCCGCTGTTTGTTTCCGGGTCAGTCGGCGATCGTTTCCGTCGCCGTGATCATCTCCGCGCCGATCCGGGCGGGGAGGGACATGGTCATCGCGCCGTTGGAATACACGGTGATGGTCATGCCGTTTTCAATGCCGGTCAGCAGCTCCGCAGGGGCGCTGACGTAGATGGGCTCCAGCTCCGTGTTCAGGATGAAGCCGTCCTCGCCAAGGTCGCTGACCGTGCCGGTGTGGGCGTAGCAGCCGATCTTCATCGCGGTGATCTGCGCGGGGATGGAGAAGGTCATCATGCCGTTGTAGGTCACGTGGACGAAGTCGTCGGCCTCGATCTCCTTGCCCTCCATGATGGTTCCCTCAAAGAGGTTGACCTGCACCTGCTGGCCGTCGGCGGTCCCGATCAGGATGAACTCCTCCGTGATCTCCGTCACGACGCCGGCGATGTCGAAGAGCTCCTCAACGACGGGCAGCGGGATGATTTCCGTGGCATTGACGGTAATCTGGTCCAGACCCGCGGTCATCAGGCCGTCGGTGATGACGATCAGCTCCATGCCGGGCTCGGGCTGCACGAAGAGCAGCGCGTCCTCCTTCGGGAACACGGCGTAGGGCAGCTCCTCGCCGTCAACGGTCAGGGTGAAGCCGTTCTCCATCATTTCAGTGACCGTGCCGACAAGCTCCTGACCGCGCACATGGTCGGCGGAAAGCTGCGGGGGCAGGGACATGGTCATCATGCCGCTGTGGAAAACGGTGACGAACATGCCATCCTGGATGGTAGCGAGCAGAGCAGGCTCGGCGTTGATATGGTACACGTCCTCGCCGAAGGTCAGGGTGAAGCCGGCTTCGGTCAGGTCGCTGACGACGCCCTGCAGCATGTGGCAGGCGACGCTCTGGGCGTTGATCTGCGCGGGCAGGGAGCGGGTCATCATGCCGTTGTAAGCGATGTGCACGAAATCGCCGATGACGGCGGACTTGCCCTCGAAGACCGTTTCGGGGGAGAGCAGCGCCTCGACATACAGGCCATCGGGCGTGCGGATGAGCAGGAACTCGTCCTGCACGTCCATCACGAAGCCGGACAGGATCGCGGAATCCATCAGCTCGTCCGCTTCGGGGGAGGGGGCATAGGCTTCGTCTTCAGCGAAGACGGACAGGGGCAGCAGCGCCAGCACCAGTGCCAGCAGGGTCGCAATAAACTTCTTCATGATCGTTTGTTCCTCCTTGATGATGCCCGGGGTCCGGCCCTGTGGTGGCCGTCTTCATCCGGGTTACATCTATTCAGACGAATGAATGGCAGAATTGTTCCCGCAAATTCGCAAAAAAGCCTGGAAAGTTTTGTACTGAATGATTGCGTCAAGCTAATTTTGAAATGGGGATTGTTTTTTTTCTGTATTGGTGTTATAATGGTCACAAGGTATTGGCGAATGCGCGTGACATGCGTAACCCACAGGTAAAGGAGAACTCTACTGCGGGTGTTTACCGCGCTATCGCGCTGTTATGTGCCTGTGCGGAGAAAAGCGGGGTGCCGTCTGGCTTCCGCATGCGCATATATAAATGAAAGGATTCAGATCGGATGAGAAGAAAACGCATCGCAGTGATTATGGCTGGCGTGGATCGTGAATATCAGCATGCCCTGACGCAGGGCATGGCGCGTGCAGCCCGTACAGCGGGAGCGGACCTGCTGATCTTTAACTGCGAGGGACAGCCCGACGGCTTTATCCGGAACGACCGGGGCGAGCGGGCGATCTTCAAACTGCCGGAGCTCGCCACGTTTGACGGCGCGGTGGTGCTGCTGGCGACGATCCCGACGAAGATCTGCCGGGATCAGATCCGTGCGATGATGGATACATGCCCCGATATGCCGATCGTAACCGTTGACATGAAGCATGGGCAGAGCATTCAGGTCGGCTTTGACGACGTGATCAGCGTCCGGGAGCTGACGGAGCACCTGATCGACGTGCACGGCGCGCGCCGCTTTGCGGTGGTGACGGGCCCGATCGAGACGCGGGTGGCGCAGGATCGGTTCGAAGCATGCAGGAATGTGCTGCTGGAGCGCGGCCTGGAGCTGCCCGAAAACGCCGTGTACGACGGCCGCTGGGGCCGTGACGGCGGCCGCAAGGCAGCGGACCGCTTCCTGCGGGATCTGGCGGAGCTGCCGGATGTGATCGTGTGCGGAAACGACGACATGGCCTTCGGCGTGATCGAGGGGCTGCAGGCCGCCGGGCTGCGCGTGCCGGAGGATGTGCTGGTCACGGGCTTCGATGCGCGTCAGGAGGCCGTGGGCCGCGGCCTGACGACCATCCGCCGCCCGGTGCTGGAGGCCGGCGAGCTGGCCATCAATACGGTGATGGACTGGATCGCGAATGGCCGTCCGGATGGCGATGAGATCACGATGCCCACGGAGCTGATTTACGGCGAGAGCTGCGGCTGCCCCATGGAGCCGGAACGCGGCGCCGCCTGTGTGAAGATGCTCAGCGAGGAGCGCCGCCTGATGGAGAAGGTGCTGCGCCAGACGACGGAGTTCACCACGACGCTCTCCAGCGTCTCCACCCAGCGCATGGCGGGCGAGCAGCTGACGGGCTTTGCGCGGAGCTGGTATGCCAAGGAGATGCATGTCTGCGTCGTGCCGACGTATATGAGCGGCGAGACCGAGGAGTTCCCCGAGACCTACCCGGACGAGATGCTGCTCCTTTCCGGCTGGAGCGACGGCAAAGAGGCGATGCAGCAGCGCTTCCAGACCAGCGAGCTGCTGCCGAGGCTGAACGAGGAGCGCGACGAGCCGGTGGCGCTGGTGTTCGCGCCGCTGCATTACATGGAAAACAACATCGGCTATCTGGTCTTCGATGTGGAGCATGTGGTGTCGGCGGTCCTGCCCTCGCTGCTGCTGCTGATGTCCTCTTCGCTGATGAGCCTGTACCTGCGCTCGACCGTGCAGGTGTATATGAACACGCTGGAGCGCATCTCGGTGCATGATCCGCTGACGGGCCTGCACAACCGCCGGGGCATGCAGCAGCTGATGCCGCCGGTATTCGAGATGGCGCGGGAGCAGAAGAAGGCCTTCGCGGCGATCTGCTGCGACATGGACGACCTGAAGTCGATCAACGACCAGTTCGGCCATCAGGCCGGCGATCTGTCGATCAGCCGCCTTGGCCGTGCGATCCGCATGCTGGAGAATTGCGGGCTGACCTGCATTCATATCAGCGGCGACGAGTTCCTGGTGCTCGGCGTTCCGAATGTCGACTGCACTGCCGAATCGCTGCTGGAACAGCTGCAGGAGAGCGTGCGGCTCCTCAATGATAAGGACCCGTGGTTGTGCGATATCTCCGTCAGCATGGGCGCCTATGTGGCCGTTCCCAAAGCGGGCGATCGCCTGGAGGATTTCCTGCGCCACGCGGACAACGGCATGTATGTCCAGAAGCATCTGCATCACCGCCGCATCGGCCGCAAGCCGGAATAAACATCATGATCCAAAAACGAAGCCGCCGGAGTTTCATCGCTCCGGCGGCTCTTCGTGTCCGCGTCAGTCCTCGGGGATGTAGATGCATGCGCCTGCGCGGAAATCGCCGGGCGCAAGGCAGGGATTGGCGCGCAGAAGCGCACTGAGCGATGCGTTGAGGCGCAGGGCGACGCTTTCCAGCGTATCGTCCGTCATCAGGGTGTAGGTGGCCGGGACGGCGCAGGGGATGTTCGTGTCGGGGACGCAAAGCGTCTGGCCCGGAGTCAGCTGCGTCAGGTCGACGGCGGGGTTGGCGGACTGCAGCGTCCGGAGGTTGATGTTGGCGCGGAGCTGGATGTCCGCGGCGGTCTCGCCCTGTGCGACGGTGTGGCGGTTGCTTTCCGGACAGACGAGGATCGCGTCGTCCATGGCCATGTCATCGGGCGAGGCGGGCTGGTCGGGGAGGGTCGCGGGTGCGTCGAGGTCGTCTTCGGCGGGGGCGGCGTCTTCGGCGGGGACTTCCGGGAGGGGCGCAGGCTGCGGCGCGGGGGCGATCTGCGCGGCGTCGTCCTCCTCCATGGGGATGCACAGCACGTCGCCGACCATCAGCCGGGCGGGGTTCACGTCGCTGTTGGCCTCCAGCAGGTCGCGCAGCGGCACGCCGAGCCGGTTGGCGATCAGGTAAAAGCTGTCGCCCCGGCGGACGGTGTACTCATAGCCGCACACCTTTTCCTGCGGCTGTTTGGCGTGATTTTGATGGCTCATCAGGGCAGCTCCTTTCGCTTCGAGGGTCGTTCAAGCATATGCGTGCCGGGCCGGGTTATGCGCGCGGCGCATCTGTGAACAGACTGTGACAAAGCATGGAATTTCGCGTTTTTTTACATTTCACTGTTTACTTTGGGGCATTTTGTGTTATACTGTAAGCTGTGGCTAAGAACACGCTTTCTTTGTCGTGGAAAAAATTCAGGCCGTGTCAGAGGATGGCCTGAGCGACGCGAACCGCTGGCGAGGCGGTGGAAAGGAACGGATCACGGATGAATAACGGTTATCCTCCCTATGGAGATCCGTCGCAATGGGGGCAGCAGCCGCCTGCCGGTCAGACGCCCCCGGCGCAGTATACACAGGGCCAGTATCCGAATCAGCAGGGCGGCTATCAGCAGTCCGGCGCCGGCAGCTATCAGCAGCCCTACGCCCAGAGCCCGTACGGCCAGTCCGGCTATTCCCAGGGGTATCAGCAGCAGACGTATGCGCAGCAGTCCCCCCAGCAGGGATACCAGCCCCAGAATTACCAGCAGCAGACCCGTCAGGCGCAGGAAAGCTATCAGCAGCAGTCCTGGCAGCCCTACGGACAGCAGTCCTATACCCAGCAGCCCTACCAGCAGCCTTACGGGCAGCAGCCCTACCAGCAGCCCTATGGACAGCCGCAGGGCGCGCCGGGGTATCAGCAGACGATGCAGAATCAGCAGCCTCTGCAGCAGGGCTATGCGCAGCAGGAGCCCGCACAGGGCGTGTTCTACCCCGCGCAGGGGTACAGCGGATATGTCAGCACGGCCAAGGCGAAGCCGCAGCCCAGCCCCCTGTCGGGCGAGGTGATCTGCAAGGTGGCGCTCTTCGGCGTGCTGCCGGTGCTGTTCGTGCTGGGCATCGTCCTGAAGGCGCCGGTGCTGTGCTGGCTGTACGTCGCGGGCGCGGCGGTCACGGTCGGCGCGATGTGGCTAAAGGGCCTGGTGGAGGGAAACCTCCGGCTGGCAGCGTCGCTGGTGTGCGGCGTGCTGGCGGTGGTGGCGCTGGCGACGGCGCTCGGCGGTGCACCGGCGAAGGAGCAGGCGGACCAGCAGAACGGTCTGCCTGGCGCGGAAGCTGGGACCAGCGGCGTGTACGGCGCAGGCCTGACCATGCAGGAAACGGCGACGCCGACCGTGACGCCCACGCTCACGCCCGACCCCTATGCAGAGGCCAGCGCGGCAGTGGAGCAGCTGCAGTCCTTCTTCTACCTGTGGCATGTCAACAATGACGAAAGCATGCTCGCCCTGACGGCGCCCTCCTGGCGCAGTTCCGTGGACAATCCGGCGCAGGAGCTGTTCCGCATCCGCATGAACCGCACGCCGCATGATGACGCTGAAATCGACATGACCGGCTCCGAGGCGGACAGCATGCGCACCGCCAAGGTCAAGGTCACCATCGACAAGAACAACAACCGGCCGCCGCAGCGCTATGCCTTCAACGTGATCATGCTGAAGGAGGACGGCATCTGGTACGTGGATCCCCGGTCGCTGGAGAGCAACGAGCCCGCGACGGAGACGACCCCCGCGACCAATCCCATGCCGACCCAGCCGGTGCTCAATACCGGCGCGCCGAACCTGACGCTGTATTTCAACCCCGACGGCGGCACCAAGTACCACATCGATCCCTACTGCGACTCGGTGCATGACCGCTGGAAGCCGCTGCAGGGACAGTTCCTGTTCTCGCAGCTGAACGACGCACCCTACGATCAGTATGAGCAGTGCTCCGTCTGCGGCGCGCCGTTGAGGGAAAAGTGATGCTCACCGGGCGGATGCCGCCGCTGCCGGAACGGATGCTGGCCGGGATCTCCGGCGGCGCGGATTCGGTGGCGCTGCTGATGCTCCTGCGCCAAAGAGGTGTGGAGGTCACGGCGGTGCATGTGAACCACGGCCTGCGCGCAGAAGAATCCGACGGCGACGAACGCTTCGTGCGGGCGCTGTGCGGGCAGTGGAATGTGCCGCTACTGACGTATCGGGCCGAGCCGCCGGAAAACCCCGGCGAGGACTGGGCACGGAAGGTTCGGTACGGCTTCTTCCGCCGGGCGGCGGAGGAGACCGGCGTCCGGGTGATCGCCCTGGCGCACCACCGGGATGATCAGGCGGAAACGCTGCTGCTGCACCTGCTCAGGGGCGCAGGGCTGACCGGCCTGACCGGCATGGCGGCGGACGTCACCCGCGACGGGCTGCGGATCCTTCGGCCGCTGCTGGGGATCTCCCGGCAGGAGCTGCGGGACATGCTGATATCCGCCGGGCAGCCGTGGCGGGAGGACTCCTCCAACGCGGATCCGCGGTACCTGCGTAATGCCTTGCGGGGCGAGATCATCCCCCGGCTGGAGGCGCTGGTTCCCGGCGCGGCTGCGCATCTGGCTGGAACGGCGGCGATCCTGGCGGGAGACGAGGCCGTGCTGGACGGCATGGCGCAGGGTTTTCTTGCGCAGCATGCGGACGGAACGGCGATGCCCCTGCGGCCGCTGCGGCAACAGCCAGAGGCGATGCGCAGGCGGATCCTCAGGGCATGGTGGCTCCTGGCTGCCGGAACGGCCGGGGAGGAGCGCGGATTGTCTGCGGCGCAGACGGAGGCGCTGGCGGCTCTGACCGACGGGCCGGCCTCGGCGCGCTGCAACCTGCCGGGCGGCTGGCATGGACAGGCGGGCTGGACCCATCTGCACCTGACGCCGCCTGTTCAGCAGGACAGGATGAATGAAACGCCCCTGGCGGAGTGCGGTTTGCTCCGCGTGACGGCATATGAGGGGAGCGCGGGCGACGGCAGAATGTCGCAGGCGATCCCGAAGAATATGCTGCAGGGTCTGACCGTGCGTACGCGCAGGGCAGGCGACTGGATCCGGCCCTTCGGAAGCGGCGGAAGGCAGTCTCTGCAGGACTATCTGGTGAACCGGCGCGTGGATGCGCCTTTCCGGGATCGGGTGCCGCTGGTGTGCCGGGGCAGTGAGGTGCTGCTGGCCGGAGGCGTCGGCGCGGGCGATATCCCGGCGGTGGATGAGGAAAATGCCGGCCAGTACGTACTCGTGTGCTGGAATGCGGCGTTTGCATGGAATAGAGAACGATAAGCGGAATTGGAGGCAATGGAATGATCAAGACTGACGCGAGGCTGTATGGCGACCTGAAGAGCATTCTGGTGACCCGTGAGCAGATCGATAAGGAAGTGGCGAAGCTGGGTGCGCAGATCACCGCTGACTATGAGGACAAGGATCTCCTGCTGGTGGGTATCCTCAAGGGCTCCGTGGTGTTCTTTGCGGACCTGCTGCGCGCCATTGACCTGCCGGTGAAGACGGAGTTCATGGCCGTGTCCAGCTACGGCGCGGCGACCAAGACCAGCGGCGTCGTCAATCTGGTGAAGGATCTGGCGACGGATATCACCGGCATGCACGTGCTGATCGTGGAGGACATCGTCGATTCCGGCATGACGCTGAGCTACCTGAGCAAGTACCTGTCCACCCGCGGCGCGGCTTCCATCAAGATCGCGACCCTGCTGGACAAGCCGGAGCGCCGCCGCGTCGACCTGAAGGCGGACTATTTCTGCTTCACCATCCCCGATGAGTTCGTGGTCGGCTACGGCCTGGACTATGACGAGAAGTACCGCAACCTGCCGGACATCGGCGTTCTGGATCCCCGGATCTACAACGACAAGTAATCGCCCGCAGCATGTGCTCCGCTGCCGGGCCGGATGCTGTCTGTGCGGATGAATTTCCGCGTAACGGCTGTTATTGTTTGCATTCCGGCGGCGGAATATCGTATAATATAGAATGGTTGATTCTGGCAGCCGGGAGGCAGCCTGATATGGCCCGCGGGCGCAGGGGGCAGCGCGGCAGGCCGTGAATATGAAGGAGGACCAGTCAGTTGAAGAAGAACAGAGGTTGGATGGGCTATGTGGTGGTGCTCAGCATCTTTATGGTCATCGCCATCGTGCTCAATGGCAGCCTTGCCGCGCCCAAGCCGAAGCTGACGAGCGACGAGCTCTGGGCGAAGATCGACGCAGGCGAGGTTCAGCGGGTCGCTATCCGCGGGACGAACCTGTGGGGTCTGCTGAAGGACACAAAGGTCGTGGAGGATAAGTTCCCCGAGGGGGACTATGACTTCACCGCGACGGTTTACAGCTATGAGGAATTCCTCGCCGAGGCGATCAAGCACGAGGCGAAGCAGCCTGAAAACGCGGACGTGCCTGTGGAGCGCATCGGCAAGAGCGATCTGGATTTCGCCGTCGATTCCCTCCCGCCGCTGACGATCCCGTGGTGGTATGAGATCATCCCCTTCGTGATCATGCTGGCGCTGCTGGGCGTGTTCTGGTTCCTGATGCTGCGCGCGCAGGGCGGCGGCAACGGCAAGGTGATGAACTTCGGCAAGTCCCGCGCCCGCATGGCGGATCCGGGGAAGAACAAGGTCACCTTCGCGGACGTGGCCGGCGCGGACGAGGAGAAGGAAGAGCTGCAGGAGATGGTCGATTTCCTGCGCAATCCCCGCACGTATATCGACATGGGCGCGCGGATCCCCAAGGGCGTGCTGCTGATGGGCCCTCCCGGCACGGGCAAGACCCTGCTGGCGAAGGCTGTGGCAGGCGAGGCGGGCGTGCCGTTCTTCTCCATTTCCGGTTCGGACTTTGTGGAGATGTTCGTGGGCGTCGGCGCGAGCCGCGTGCGCGACCTGTTTGACCAGGCGAAGCGCGCTGCACCCTCCATCGTGTTCATCGACGAGATCGATGCGGTGGGCCGTCACCGCGGCGCAGGTCTGGGCGGCGGTCATGACGAGCGTGAGCAGACGCTGAACCAGCTGCTGGTCGAAATGGACGGCTTCGCCATCAACGAGGGCGTGATTGTCATGGCGGCGACCAACCGCCGCGACATCCTCGACCCGGCGCTGCTGCGTCCCGGCCGCTTTGACCGCAGCATCACGGTGAATTACCCCGACCTGGACGGCCGTGTGGCGATCATGAAGGTGCACACCAAGGGCAAGCCGCTGGCGGCGGACGTTGACCTGAAGGCGCTGGCCAAGCGCACGCCCTTCGCGACCGGCGCGGATCTGGAGAACATGATGAACGAGGCGGCGATCCTCGCTGCCCGTGCCCGCAAGAAGGAGATCGACCAGCAGCTGATGCTGGATGCGATCGCGCGGATCCAGATGGGTCCGGAGAAGCGCAGCCACAAGGTTACTGAGCGCGACCGCCGCATCGTGGCCATCCATGAGGGCGGCCATGCCATCGTCAGCCATGTGCTGCCCGAGGCGGATGAGGTGCACCTGGTCACGATCGTGCCCCGCGGCCGCACCGGCGGTCATACCCTGTCCCTGCCCAGCAGCGAGGACGAGATGATGCTGCAGAGCCAGCTGATGGCGGATGTGGCGATGCTGATGGGCGGCCATGCGGCGGAGAAGCTGATGCTGGGCGAATTCGGCACCGGCGCGACCAGCGATATGCAGCGCGCGACGGAACTGTGCCGCCGGATGGTGACGCAGTTCGGCATGAGCGACGCGGTCGGCCCGGTGTATCTGGACAGCGACCAGCAGGTCTTTGTCGGCATGGAATTCGGCCAGAGCAGGGGCTATTCCGAGTCCACGGCGGCCCTGATCGACGCGGAAGTCAAGCGCCTGGCGGAGGAGTGCTACAACATGGCCGTCCGTGCGCTGACGGAGAACCGTGACCGTCTGGAGCTGCTGACCGAGGCGCTCCTGGAGCATGAGACCCTCAGCCGCAAGGAGTTTGCGTACCTGATGGAGACCGGCACGATGCCCGAAATCACCGACGAGGATAAGCCCCGCGGCGTGAAGGAGATCATCGAATCGGAAAAGCCCGACGAGGACGGCAAGGTCGACGGCGTGCGCATCGGCAGCCAGCTGGCGGAAGAACAGAAGAATGAAGCCTGATCTGCATATGCATACCACCAGCTCCGACGGGGTTCTCACGCCCCGGGAGCTGGTGGCGCACGCGGTTGCGCACGGCGTGGAGATCATGGCGATCACCGATCATGACACGCTGGGCGGCGTGGATTCCCTGCGCGGCACGGAGACGGAGATCCCCGTGCTGACGGGAACGGAGCTGTCCATCCGGGACATGAAGGGATTGCACCTCCTCGGCTACGGCATGGGCGAGGGAAAGGAGCTGCGGCGCGTTGTGCAGCAGCTGGCGGACAACCGTCTTGCCCGCGCAAGGAAGATCATCGGGAAGCTGACGGCGCTGGGATATCCGTTGGATTACGACGAGCTCCGCGCGCAATGCGGCGGAACGGTCGGGCGGATGCATATCGCCCGGGCGCTGGCGGCAAAGGGCTATATCCGGGAGCCCCGGGAGGCCTTCGAGCGGCTGATCGGCAACGACGGCCCGGCGTATGTGGCAGGCGAGCGCCTTTCCATGGCGGAAGCGCTGCCGCTGATGCGTAGGAGCGGCTTCGTGCCCGTGCTGGCGCATCCGGCGGAATTGCAGCAGGACGACATGACCCTGCGGATGCTGCTGGAAAGCTGGCAAAGGCAGGGACTGATGGGCGTGGAGGTGTATCACCCTTCGCAGCAGAGCCGCGGCTATGCACGGCTGGAGGCGATGGTGCGGCGGATGGGCTTCCTGGTGACAGGAGGCAGCGACTTCCACAGCGACGGAGACGGAAAGCACGGGCAGCCCGGCTGTACGGCCGGCGCCTGGCGCAGCGCAGAGGAGGACGTCCGCGCGCTGCAGCGGGCGATGAGATGCCTGTTGAAACAAGATGAGTAACAAATCAGAAATTCAGGAAAGGAGGGCTGCCGATGCAACCGACTGACGGACAGCAGCAGAGCATGCGACACCGCCGCAGCGAGCGATACGCGGCTGACTATACGACCGAGCCCTCCATGAGCGCCCCGCAGCCGATGCCAGGCAAGCGTGCGGACACGGGTCGAATGCCTGTGCAGCCCCAGAGCGAAGCGCATGCCGAAATACCGGCAGAGACGCCGCCGGCGGAGGCTTATCCCCAGGCAGGAATGGCGTATCAGCCGCAGATGGGCTGGTCGCAGCAGTATCCCCCCCAGCCGCAGCAGGGCTGGCAGCAGCCGTATCCGCAGCAGCCGGGGTGGTCGCAGCAGTACCCTCCGCAGCAGCAGGGCTGGCAGCAGCCGTATCCGCAGCAGCAACCGGGATGGTCGCAGCAGTACCCCCCGCAGCCGCCGCAGGACTGGCAGCCTGCCAACGGCTATGAGCCGGACAATGCGCAGTTCGTCCCGCCGGACCAGATGCCCCGGAAGGGCGGCAACGGCGGCGGATCGAAGTTCACATGGGTCAAGCTGGCCCTGACGGCTGCGGTTGTCATCGTGGCTGTGGTGGCGCTGGTGATGGGCGGCATGACGCTCAAGGAAAACAACAGCCGCCATGAGCGGGTCAGCGCATACAACAACCGGTTCTGCGACGGCGTCTTCGTCGACGGCATCCATCTGGGCGGCATGACGCAGCAGCAGGCCATCGACGCGGTGACCGCCAGCGCACAGCAGCGCCTGCAGGCCTGGAATGTGCGCCTGACCTCGGACGGCGGCCTGGTGCGCACGATCAAAGCGAGCGACCTGGGCATGACCGTCAATGTGAACGAGGCGCTGGAGGAAGCTTGGGCGCAGGGCCACAGCAGCAGCGATGTGAACGAGCGTCTGGCTGCGATGGATGCGCTGATGGAGAACCCGTACCACGGGTACACGGCGCTGCCCAGCGGCGACACCTCGGTGATCGACAAGATCCTCTACGACCTGGCGGACGTGGTCTACACGCAGCCCAAGGACGCCTATGTCAGCGCATACAACCCGGACGCGCACTCCTATCCCTTCGTGATCGAACCGGAGGTGGACGGCTACTACCTCGATGTGGAGCCGATCAAGCAGGAGATGTACGAGATGGTGGCGGAGATGCGCAGCGGCTCCATCGAACTGGTGCCGCAGACGCTCAAGCCCAGCGTGACGGAGGCGGATCTGCGCAAGCAGCGAACCCTGCGAGGCTCGGCAACGACGGAGATCTCCACGACCTCCACGGCTGGACGTACGGCAAATATCGAGCGGGCGTTCCAGCTGATCAACGGCACCGTCCTCAAGCCCGGCGAGAGCTTCTCCTTCAACAATATCGTCGGCGCGCGCAGTGCGAAGAACGGCTTCCATCTGGCCATTGAGTACGCCTACGGTCAGGAGCGCGAGGGCTACGGCGGCGGCGTCTGCCAGGCGAGCACGACCATTTACCTGGCGGCCGTGCGGGCGAACATGAACATCACCAAGCGCGAGCCCCATTCGGACAAGGTGAACTACACCGAGTACGGTCTGGACGCGACGGTCAACATCGACGGCAAGAAGATCGACCTGACCTTCAAGAACAGCACGGCGAGCAATGTGTACATCATGACCTACCTCGTCCACGCCAACGGCCGCTGGAATTGCAAGGTGGATATCTACGGAGAGGCCCATGAGGAGGGCGTGACGTACGATCTGGTTGCCGAGACCGTGGAGATCCTGCCTCCGCCGGAATTGCCGGAGTATGTGGAGGACAAGGACGGCACCCGCGTCGTCTACATTGATGATGAGCCTGTGCTGAAGCGGAAGGCTTCCGAGGGCGTGATCGTGGAGACGTTCAAGGTGAAGTATCTGAACAAGGTAGAGGTGGAGCGTACCTACGTGGCGCGCGATACCTACAAGGCCAAGTGCGAGCAGTACTGGGTCGGCATAACCGAAAGACCGGATACCATGCCCCTGAACTGATGAGCAGACCATACAGCAAGACCGCGGCAGCAGAACTGTCGCGGTCTTTTGCATGCAGTGAATTGCCCAACGCCACAAAAAAAGGAGCCACCCGAATGGGTGACTCCCGGAAAGACAGGGGATCAGGCCTTACCGTTGCAGCCCAGGACGTTGACGATCTTGTGGGTGACCATGTCCTTGACAGCCTGACGGGCGGGCTTCAGCCACTGACGGGGATCGAAGTGATCCGGATGCTCCGCCAGGTACTTGCGGACGGAGGCGGTCAGGGCCAGACGGATGTCGGAGTCGATGTTGATCTTGCACACGGCCAGCTTGGCAGCCTGAGCCAGCTGCTCCTCGGGGATGCCGATGGCGCCGGGCATGTTGCCGCCGAACTTGTTGATCTCCTCGACGAAGTTCTGGGGCACAGAGGAAGCGCCGTGCAGAACGATCGGGAAGCCGGGCAGGCGCTTTGCGCACTCCTCCAGCACGTCGAAGCGCAGCTGGGGCTTGGTGCCGGGCTTGAACTTGTAAGCGCCGTGGCTGGTGCCGATGGCGATGGCCAGGGAGTCACAGCCGGTCTTGCTGACGAACTCCTCGACCTCCTCGGGGCGGGTGAACATTTCCTTGCCGGCCTCGACAACGACCTCGTCCTCAACGCCAGCCAGGGTGCCCAGCTCGGCCTCGACGACAGCGCCGTGGTCATGCGCGTACTCAACAACGCGCTTGGTCAGCTCGATGTTCTCAGCAAAGGGCTTGGAGGAAGCATCGATCATGACGGAGGTGAAGCCGCCGTCGATGCAGCTCTTGCACAGCTCGAAGGAATCGCCGTGATCCAGATGCAGAGCGATCGGGATGTCGGGGTTCTCCTGCGCGGCAGCCTCAACCAGCTTCACCAGGTAGGTGTGGTTGGCGTAGCTGCGGGCGCCCTTGGACACCTGCAGGATGACGGGAGCCTTCAGCTCGCCCGCAGCCTCGGTGATGCCCTGGATGATTTCCATGTTGTTGACGTTGAAAGCGCCGACGGCATAGCCGCCTTCGTAAGCCTTCTTGAACATTTCCTTGGTCGTAACGATAGCCATTGGAATTGCCCTCCTATACTCTGTCGTGTACAATGCGCGTACGGATTTATTATAGCACAATCTGCCGGTGGTGAAAAGGGGGTTGATTGACATTTCACAAATTCCCTTGGATGAAATCGCTTTCAGACGGCAGAACGGGCGGTGAATTTGACGCATTTGTAACACTTCTGCGACGCTTATTGACATTCCAGGCGCTTGGATATATCATGGAAGCTGAAGAAATATCCGATGGAGGTACTCAGGTATGAAGAGATGGACGCGGCTCATCGCGCTCGCGCTGGTGCTGCTGATGGCGCTGCTCCCCGCGGCGCAGGCGGAGAGTTTTGTCAGCTATCCTCTGGGCAGCACGGCGGGCGATTTCTCTGTGACCGCGCAGGACGGGAAGCAGCTGACGCTGTCCGAGCTGCTGATGGACAGGGACATGGTGCTGCTGCACTTCTGGAGCAGCAGCGACGAAAGCCTTGCTGAATTGGCCTGTGTGCAGGAGGCGTATGCGGCCTACGCCGGTCAGGTGGAGGTCATCGCGCTGACGAGCGACGGCAATGCATCCATCGCGGACGTGAAGGCGCGGCTCGACCTGACCTTCCCGATGGCGAAGGACGACAACATGCTGGCGTTCACCTTCCTTGCGCTGACGACGCCCGCGTCCGTGGTGATCGACCGCAACGGGCAGGTCTGCTATGCCGGCAGCGGCGCACTGGGCTCTGCGGAGGCGTATGCGCGCCTGTTCGACGCGTTTGTCGGCGAGGGCTACGACCAGTCCCGCGTGCTGAACAGCGTGCCGTCCATGAAGCCGAATATCCCCATGGCAACTGCGGACAAGCTGGCGGAGGCGCTCAATGCCCCCGGCAGCGCCCTGGCGTTCACCAATCCCATGGACGTCTACACCTGGCCGATGATCCCCGCCGAGGAGGAGGGCCGCCTGTGCGTGATGTCCACCAACCAGGGCGCGGACGACATGGCATCTGCCGTGTACACGATGGTGGAGGCGAAGGCAGGCGACGCGCTGCAGATCACCTTCAAGACCTCGACCGAAGCGGCGAGCGACCTGCTGACCCTGAGCGTCAACGGCGAAACGGTCAAGCGCTTCGGCGGCGAGAAGGCGTGGATGACCTACGCTTATCCCTTCACGGCGGACGGCGTGTATGAGATCGCGCTGATGTACGTCAAGGATGCGCTGGGCTCCGAGGGCGGCGACGTGGTGTATGTTGACGAGGTCGCGCTGCTCAGCGGCGACGCAGCGGCGGAGGCCGTCGCAGCGAACCCGGTGTATCCCGCGGCGGACGCGGCTGCGCTGACGCTGATGAACGCGGACGCCAAGCAGATCGTGTTCGACGATCCGACCTTTGCGCTGCTGTCCCTGTTCGGCCTGGCGGACTACTACATCGTGCCCGGCGGGGAGGCGCAGGTGCTTGCGACGCTGCCGGCGGGTGCGGATCCGGAGGGCGCGTTCTTCATCAACTACTATGACGGCTCCGAGAGCGGCCTCGTTCCTGCGATGACGGAGGACGGCTATGTCTTCCGCACGCAGCTGGACAGCATGGAGACCACCGGCTTCCCCTACACGAACCTGAGCCTGTACCCGGCGGCTGACTGCGCGGTGGTGGATGTGAAGACGATCGTCTGCTTCGCCAGCGAGGAGAATGCCAACGCATTTGTCGAGCAGATGCCCCTGTACGGCTACGCGGTTGACGGCTGGCGCTATGCGGACGGCTCCACGGCGGCCAGCAGCGCCCTGCCCGGCGAGGGCGTGGATCGCATCGCCCACTACACGCTGACGTTCATCGACCAGCAGGGCGAGTTTGTCCCCGGCGTCACGGTCAGCGTCTGCGACGATGACGTCTGCGAGATCAAGACCTCGACCGAGGACGGCATGATCGAGTTCACCTCGCAGCCCTGCGCATGGCAGGTGCATGTGGTGAAGGCCCCGGAGGGCTGCACGTTCGAGGCGGACAAGGTGTGGGTGCTCGACCCCGAGGGCGGTGAGACCATCATCGCCATCGAGCGGGCGATCCCGGAGGAGATCGAATAAATGAAGCGGCGCTTCCCGGCTGATCGGGGAGCGCCGTTTTTGTATCAATCGGTGAACATGGGGGTGGAGAGGTAGCGTTCGCCGGAGTCGGGGAGGAGGGCGACGATCGTTTTGCCCCGGTATTCAGGGCGGCGTGCGATCTGCGCGGCGGCCCAGACGGCCGCGCCGGAGGTGATGCCGACCAGCACGCCCTCGTTCTGCGCCAGCTCGCGGCCGGTCTGGTAGGCGTCCTCGCCGCTGACGGGGATGATCTCGTCGATCAGGCTCAGGTCCAGATTGGCGGGGACGAAATTCGCGCCGATGCCCTGCAGCGGATGGGGACCTGCCTTGCCCTGGGTGAGCAGGGGAGAATCGGCGGGCTCGACAGCGACGATGCGGACGGCGGGGTTCCGCTCCTTCAGGTAGCGGGCGACGCCGCTGATGGTGCCGCCCGTGCCGGCGCCGGCGACGAACACGTCGATCTGCCCGTCGGTATCCTGCCACAGCTCGGGACCGGTCGTGCGGTAGTGGGCGTCGGGGTTGGCCGGGTTGTCGAACTGACCCATGATGAGGCTGTTGGGCGTTTCCTGCTGGAGCTGCTGCGCGCGGGCGATGGCGCCGGTCATGCCGTCCTTGCCGGGGGTAAGCTCGACCTGTGCGCCGTAGGCCGCCAGCAGCAGACGGCGCTCCATGCTCATCGTATCCGGCATGACCAGCACACAGCGATACCCCATCGCGGCGGCAGCCATGGCAAGGCCGATGCCGGTGTTGCCGCTGGTTGGCTCGATGAGCGTGCCGCCGGGCTGGAGAACGCCGCGCCGGAGCGCATCGTCGATCATGCTCAGGGCAACGCGGTCCTTGGCGCTTCCTGCCGGGTTCATGCTTTCCAGCTTGGCCAGAAGCGTCGCCGGGAGGTCGTGGGCGGCCATGTAGTTCGTCAGCCGTAGCAGAGGAGTGTGACCGACCAGATCGGTGATATGCTCGATGATGTTCATAAGCCCTCCTGGAATGGTATGTATTGGGAGATAACTCGCAAATGGGGTATGATATGGGAATGGGTGTTGATGTCGTTCCAACCTCATCATAGCCCCCGCGGCGGATGAAGTCAATACACTGTATACAAAAAAACCTCCGGAAGAACAATGCCTCCGGAGGATGCGGTCAATGCTTCCTGCGTAGAAAGGAAAGCTGCGTTTCGCTGACGATGACGCTGAAGAAAATCAGCACGAAGCCGAGCAGCAGCTGGGGTGTCAACGTCTCCTGGCCGAACAGGAGGGAAAAGGCGACGCCGAAGACGCTCTCGAGGGACAGGAGGATCGCGGCCTGCGAGGGCGGGGTCAGGCGCTGGCCGACGGACTGGAACACCAGCGCCGCCGCAGAGGCGAACACCGCGAGATACAGCAGGTGCGGCCAGACGTGGACGCCGGGAAAGGGCGTGCCGGCCTCGAAGAGGAAGGACAGCGGCCACGCGGCGAGGGCGGTCACGGCGAACTGCACGATCGTCAGGGCAATCGGGTCATGACGCTGGCTGTAATGGCTCAGGGCGATCAGGTGAAACGCATAGAGCAGGCCGCCGAGGAGCGTCAGTGCGTCGCCTGCGCCGATGGTGAGGTCATCGCGCAGGGAGACCAGGCCGATCCCGGCAAGGCACAGGCAGGCGGCGAGCCAGTTCCAGCCGGTCGGCTTTTCGCGGAACAGCACCCACGACACGAACGGCACCAGCACACAGTACACCGCCGTGAGGAAGGCGTTCTTGCCGGGGGTCGTCTGCGCCAGGCCGAAGGTCTGCGCCGCATAGGCCGCCAGCAGCAGGAGTCCGGTGACGACGCCGGGGACCAGCAGCTGCCTGCCCTCCCGGCGCAGGCGGGGGAAGAAGGGGATGAGCAGCACCAGTGCGCCGAGGGTGAAGCGGATGCCCAGAAGCATGAAAACGGGCACGTCGCTCACGGCGTCCTTCATGATGATGAAGGAGCTGCCCCAGATAAAGGCGGCCGCGATCAGGGCAAGGCGGCCGCCGATGGATTTGATGGACATGATCGATACCTCAAACAGAACAGGATGGCAGCGACAGAAAGGGCGGCAGACGTATGCGAACGTCTGCCGCTGAATGCTTGTTTATGGGGCTTGCTTACTTGAACAGGCCCTTGATGCCGCCGAGAATGCCGCGGGTCAGGCTGCTGGTGACGGTGCGGGTGGCGGTGCTGATGGCGGTGTTGGTGATGCGGCCGAGGACGGAGTCGTTCTTGCGGGCACGCTCGGCGCGCTCCTCGCGCAGCTCATCCGCACGCTGACGGCGCTCCTCTGCCTTGCGCTCCTTTTCAGCCTTGGCGGCTTCCTTGGCGGCCTTCTCCTGCTCCTTGCGCTGCTTCTCCAGCTCGCGGGCGGTCAGGGGCTTGGCGGCCTGAGGCGCGGCGGGAGCGGCGGGGACGTAGTTGCCGGTCGTGGGGTCAAGCTGCATGGTCATCATCTGCTGGCGGTATTGGCCGGTGGTGGGGTCGTAGACCATCACGGGCATCTGCTGCGTCTGCACCACGGGCTCCACCTGCAGGGTGGGGACGGGCGCGGCGGGGGCAGCAGGAGCCGGCTCATAGGGGTTGAAGACGGGCGCAGCCGGGGCGGCAGCGGTCATCTGGGGCAGCGTCATCTGGGGCAGCGTCATCTGGGGCAGCTCGCGCTGAACATAGCTGCCGGTGGTGGGATCGAACACCATGAAGCCCTGCGCCTTCGCAGCGGGGGCGGAGTCGGGCGCGGTCGTGATCTTCACCTGAGACGCGGTGACGGGCTGGATGCCCTGGCGCTGGAAGGAGGCCGCGAGCTGCTCATAGGCGCTCTCGCGGTCGATGGGCTGATCGTACACGCCGGCGAAGGGGCTGTAACGCAGCTCGTCCGCGCGCACCTCAGCGGTGATCGCGTCCATGGAGGACTGGGGCGGCAGGATGGTCGCACGCTCCACCACGCCGGGGGCGCCGTCCTCGTCCAGGAAGGAGACGAGGGCCTCGCCGGTCTTCAGCTGGGTGATGGCCTCCTCCGTGTCGAAGTTCGGGTTGGCGCGGAAGGTCTGCGCCGCGGTGCGGACGGCCTTCTGGTCCAGGGGGGTATAGGCGCGCAGGGCATGCTGGATGCGGTTGCCCAGCTGGCCGAGGATGGACATGGGGATGTCGCAGGGGTTCTGGGTGATGAAATAGACGCCGACGGCCTTGGAACGGATCAGGCGCACGACCTGCTCCAGCTTCTCCAGCAGCGCCTTGGGGCAATCGTTGAACAGCAGGTGCGCCTCGTCGAAGAAGAACACCATGCGCGGCTTGTCGAGGTCCCCGGCTTCGGGCAGCAGCTCGTACAGCTCGCTCAGCATCCACAGCAGGAAGGTGGAGTACATCTTCGGGCTCTGGAACAGCTTGTCGGCGGCGAGGATGTTGATGACGCCGCGGCCGTTGCCGTCCACCTGCATCCAGTCGGCGATGTCCAGGGCGGGCTCGCCGAAGAACTGGTCGCCGCCCTGATCCTCCAGCACCGCCACCGCGCGCTGGATCGCGCCGATGGAGGCCTGCGTGACGTTGCCGTAGTCCAGCGTATAGTCGCGGGCGTTCTCGCCCACGTAGGCCAGCATCGCCTTGAGGTCCTTCAGGTCGAGCAGCAGCATGCCCTCGTCGTCCGCCACGCGGAACAGGATGCTCAGCACGCCCGTCTGCGTCTCGTTCAGGCCGAGCATGCGGCTCAGCAGCGTCGGGCCCATTTCGCTCACGGTCGTGCGCACGGGATGACCCTGCTGACCGTAGACGTCCCAGAACACGGCGGGGAACTCCTGATACTGGAAGGACGGCACGCCGCAGCCCGCCAGGCGGTTGGCGATGGCGTCAGAATGGACGCCGCTTTCGACCATGCCGCTCAGGTCGCCCTTGATATCAGCCAGGAACACCGGCACGCCCATCTCGCTGAAGCCCTCCGCCAGCACCTTGAGCGACACGGTCTTGCCCGTGCCGGTCGCACCGGCGATCAGACCATGGCGGTTTGCCATCTGCGGCAGGAGCATCGCGGGCTTCTCACCCGTGCCGACCCAGATTTTGCCTTCGTACAGCATATAAAGACCTCCTCTATGTTGTCCGGGGAATGAACGGAAATATGTTATCTTCTATTGTACACGATTCGTGCATTCGCGTCAAGGCTGACGTGCAGGATCCTCGCCGGTTGCCTCCGTCCGGTCGGAGATGATGTAGCGGGGGCGGCCCTTGACCTCCAGATAGATTTTGCCGATGTATTCGCCGATCACGCCGAGGAACAGGCACTGCATGCCGCCCATGAAGCACACGATGCACGCAAGGCTCGCCCAGCCGGCGACGCTCTTGCCCATGAAGGCGGCGACCACGGCCCAGAGGATGCCGATGAAGGACAGCAGCATGATGATCAGGCCGGCAAAGAAAACCATGCGGATGGGCTTGACGGAGAGGCTGGTGATGCCGTCGAAGGCGAGGGCCAGCATCTTCCGGAGGGGGTAGTGGCTCTCGCCCGCGATGCGCTCATGCCGCTCGTAGCTGACGGAGGTGGACTTGAACCCAACCAGCGGCACCATGCCGCGCAGGTAGAGGTTGACCTCCTTGAAATTTGCGAATTCTTTCAGCGCGCGGCTGGAAATGAGGCGGTAATCGGCGTGGTTGAACACGACCTCCACGCCCATCCATGCCAGGAGCTTATAGAACCCTTCGGCGGTGAAGCGCTTGAAGAAGGTATCGGTGTCGCGCTTGGAGCGGACGCCGTAGACGATCTCGCAGCCGCCGAGGTACTCGTCGATCATCCGGTCCATGGCGTTGATGTCGTCCTGCCCGTCGCAGTCGATGGAGATCGTGACGTCGCAGCGGTCCTTCGCTTCCATGAGGCCGGCAAGGACGGCGGCCTGATGCCCGCGGTTGCGGCTCTGGGCGATGCCGATGAAGTGGGGATCCTGCTGCGCCAGGTCACAGATGATTGGCCAGGTGCGGTCGCGGCTGCCGTCGTTGACGAACAGGATGCGGCTGTCGCCGCTGATCTTGCCTGCTTCGGTCAGCTGCCGCAGCTTCTCCCGGAACAGGGGCGCCGTGATGGGGAGGACGGCCTCCTCGTTGTAGCAGGGAATGACGATGTAGAGAATGGGCGCAGCCATGGGATGCCTCCTTGCGGGTGGATTGGGGACATTATACCATAGATAACGGGAATTGAACAGTTTTTCTTTCGCCGCTTGTATATTTCCGGGTCTTTGATGCGTCTAAGAGAGTGAAGGGAGGTGGAGCGGATGAGCGTTGTCAAGGGCCCTGACAGCGAACGTGATGATATGCTCCGGCAGATGATCGGCGAGCACCAGCGTGCGCTTCTGCGCATGTGCTATCTGTACCTGCACGACGTGCAGCTGGCGGAGGACGCGGTGCAGGAGACCTTCATCAAGGCGATGCGCGCCCTGGACAGCTTCCGGGGCGAAGCCAGTGCGAAAACGTGGCTGACGCGGATCGCCATGCGCACCTGCATGGGCATGCGCCGCAGCTCCTGGTTCCGGCGGGTGGACCGAAGGGTCACGCCGGAGATGCTGCCCGAAAAGTCGCAGGAGGCAGAGGCTGAGGAATCGGCGCTGACCCTTGCGGTGATGAATCTGCCCAGAAAAGAGCGGGAGGTCGTCCTGCTGTACTACTATCAGGATATGACGATGAAAGAGATTGCCGGAACGCTGGGCGTGACGCAGCCGACGGTCACCTACCGCCTGCGCCGCGCCCGGGAACGGCTCCGTCTGGAAATGGAAGGGGGTACGCCATGATGAACGAGCGGCAGGAAAAAGAGCGCTTTGTTGCTGCCATCGACCATACCCTGACGTCGCTGGAGGGTGATCCGTTCCTGTATCAGCATGTGAAGGCGCATGCAGAGAAAGGAGAAACGATGATGAAGCATAGATGGACGAAGGCGGCGGTGATCACCCTGATCGCCGTGCTGTGCATGGGGACCGTGGCCGTGGCAGGCGGCTGGGTCGGAGGCTTTGTGAACTGGAAGGGCGAGATGATCCCCGACACGGTGGAGATCCCGCATGTCATGCCGACGTCGGCGCCGGAAATGACCATGACGGACTTCAGGCGGGTGAACAGCATCGTGAGCGCGGCGGAGGATCTGGAGATCGTAACGGTCTGGGAGACCAACCAGTTCGGCGGCCGGTCCTCCACCAGCAACCGGCTGTCGCGCCGGGTGGAGGACTTCGCACAGTTCACGGCCATCATGGCGGACGCGCCCCAGCTGCCCGTGCCCGGCTTCGTCCCGGAGGGCTACGAGCTGGCGGAAGGCCAGATCTTCTACGCCTGCGCGAAGGACGGCAGGTACAAGCTGACCTCATCGGAGGAGCTGGAGGGCGGTCTCACGGTGGAAAGGTACCGCGTTGCGGACGAGCACCGGTTCATCTGCGGCTACGACCTGACCTTCCGCCGCCCGGAGGACTTCACGGATTACATCACCATCCATACCCAAATGCGCGAAAAGCAGGATCCGGGCGAGCATCACTTTGGCCTGAACGCGGACCAGACGGCGGAGGTGCTGACGGTAGCCGGGATGGACGATGCCATCCTCATCAGCAGCGAGACCCACAAATCGCTGAACATGCGCCGCGTGATGCAGGAGAAGATCGGCTACCGGCTGTTCGATACGGAATGGCAGGGATACGTGAGCAGCTATGCGGAGGTGGACGTCACCGTGATGACGCGTCTCGCGGACCTGGAAACCTGCATCCGCCTGATCGAAGAACGTTGAAATGCGCGGCGTGCGCGCCCTGAAGGGAAAATTCCCCCTTGCCAAATCGACCGCCCTGTGCTATACTATACCATACTGCCGATGACAGGCAGTCATGTGCATAGTGGAGCGGTATCGAAGCGGTCATAACGGGGCGCACTCGAAAACTCCGTTGCACTTTGGAAGCAAGAAAACCCGTATCTCTTGAAATTGCTGGACATCCGATATGGTCCAGATATCGGATTCCAGCGTTTTCTCCCCTGTTTTTCTCTCCTGTTTCCAGCAGGAAATCGGAGGGCGATGTCGAAGTTAATCATCATGGAGAGTTGTCCGAGTGGTCGAAGGTACAGCACTCGAAATGCTGCGAGGAGTCAAATCCTCCCAGGGTTCGAATCCCTGACTCTCCGCCACAGAGCCCTGCAGAGGTATTCTGCAGGGTTCTTTTTGTGCCCGAATTACTGCGCGGGTAAGTTGAGAACCGACTGCATCGCATCGGCTGACGTCAGTTTAGACTCGTATTCCAGATGCGCGTAGAGATTGGCTGTAGTGGCAAAATCGCTGTGACCGAGCCACTCCTGAATCATCTTCATCGGAATGTGGTTTGCCAGCAAGAGACTGGCACAGCTATGCCCTTACGGTATAATTACGACAAACCGGAAAAGCCCCGTATTTCAAGGGTTTTCGGTTATCAGGCAAGGTTTTTCATCCTTTTCCAACCCGAAAAATCAAGCCGCGAAGT
>SVGU01000141.1 GCA_015056155.1 Clostridiales bacterium | reverse complement strand
GAATACCTGATCCAGACCGGCGCGTCTGCGGGCACCATGGTCTATGGTCAGGATCCCCTGTGGCTGGCCTGGGTGACCGACCTGATCAACTTCAAGGACGCGGGCAACCTGGCCGCCGCCGAGAACCTGATGGCGACCGTCATCCCCGCCCGCTTCAAGGTCGGTCAGATGATCGGCGCGACCGGTCTGCTGATGGGCGTCGCGCTGGCGATGTACCGCCGCGTTGACCCCGACAAGCGCAAGCGCTATCGCTCCATGTTCATTTCCACCACCCTGGCGGTGTTCCTCACCGGCGTGACGGAGCCGATCGAGTTCATGTTCATGTTCTGCGCGCTGCCGCTGTACATCGTCTATGCAATCCTGCAGGGCTGCGCCTTCGCGCTGGCGGGCATCGTTGACCTGCGCCTGCATTCCTTCGGCAACCTGGAGTTCCTGACCCGCGTGCCCATGAGCCTGAAGGCAGGCCTGGGCGGCGACATCATCAACTTCATCATCGCCTGCGTGGTGTTCCTCGGCATCGGCTTTGTGGTGGCCTACTTCATGATCGGCAAGATGAAGTTTGCCACGCCCGGCCGTCTGGGCAACTACAACGACGAAGGCGCCGAAGAGCCCGCGACCGTTGCGCAGCAGAACGCGGCCGCCGGCAAGGAAGGCAGCCAGGCGGAGCGGATCATCGCGCTGCTGGGCGGCCGGGAGAACATCACCCTGGTGGACGCCTGCATGACCCGTCTGCGCGTGACCGTCAAGGATGCGGCCAAGGTTGCCGGCAAGGACGCCTGGAAGGCGGAGGGCGCCATGTCCCTGCTCGTCAAGGGCAATGGCATCCAGGCGGTTTACGGCCCCAAGGCGGACGTGATCAAGTCCGACATCAACGACATTCTTTGATAACCCCGGCGGCGCGGTAAGCTGCTGCGCCGCCCCTTCCCGAAGGGAGGCATTCTCATGAAGATCATGACGCTCAATACCCATTCTCTGGTGGAGAAGAACTACGGGGAGAAGCTGCAGCAGTTCGTGCACGGCGTGCTGGAAGAAATGCCGGACGTCATCGCGCTGCAGGAGGTCAACCAGACCATCGCCGCCCCCCTGGCGGACGAAGCGCTGCTGACCGGCTACGTCCCGGCGCAGACCGCCGTTCCCGTCCGGGCGGACAACCACGCCGCCAATGCCGCGAGGCTCCTGCGGGAAGCAGGCGTGCCGTGCAGCTGGACCTATCTGCCCATCAAGGTGGGCTACGGCAAGTATGACGAGGGTCTGGCGATGCTGGTGCTGGAACGGAAGATCTCCCACGTGGAGAGCTTCCTCATCAGCCGCGCGGACGACTACGCCAACTGGAAGACCCGCAAGGTGCTGGGCATGCAGGTCGAAGGCCTGACCGACTGGTTCTACACCGTCCACATGGGCTGGTGGGAGGACGAGCAGGAGCCGTTCCTGGCCCAGTGGAAGGTTCTCAACGCCTTCGTGACCACCAAGCCGCGCCATGCGCCGGTCTGGCTGATGGGTGACTTCAACTCCCCGGCGGAGGTACGCGGCGAGGGCTACGACAAGATCGCCGCCACCGGCTGGCACGACACCTTCCGCCATGCACGGGAGCATGACAGCGGCCTGACCGTCCCCGGCGTGATCGACGGCTGGCGCGGCAAGATGGCCGACACGGCCGCGGAGGGCATGCGCATCGACCTGATCTGGTGCTCGCTGCCGGAGAAGATCGCCGCATCCCGCGTCGTGTTCAACAGCGGGAACCACCCGGTCGTGTCCGACCACTTCGGCGTGATGATCGAGACCCTGCCTTGTGGAAACGATAAAGTAGAAAAGCCAAAGTCCCCCTGGGGCGAATTTGACCTTGATACGGAGGATGACGAATGATGAACCGAGCTGCCGGCGTGCTGCTGCCCATCACCAGCCTGCCGTCCCGATACGGCGTGGGCTGCTTTGACAAGTGCGCCTATGAATTTGTGGACTACCTGAAGGAGGCCGGACAGACGTACTGGCAGTTCCTGCCGATCTGCCCCACCTCCTACGGCGACTCCCCCTACCAGAGCTTCTCCACCTTCGCGGGCAACCCTTACTTCATCAGCCTTGAAGCGCTGGTCGAAGAGGGCGTGCTGACGCATGCGGAATGCGACGAGGCCGATTTCGGCACGGACGCGTCCGCCATTGACTACGAAAAGCTCTACAACGCCCGCTATCCCCTGCTGCGCAAGGCCTACGAGCGCAGCCGCATCGCGGAGAACAGCGACTTCCTGCGCTTTGCCTCCGACAACGCCTGGTGGCTGGAGGATTACGCGCTGTTCATGGCGCTGAAGAACTTCTTCGGCGGCCAGTGCTGGTACGAGTGGCCGGAGGATATCCGCCTGCGCTGGGGCTTTGCGCTGGACTACTACCGGCGCGAGCTGTACTACGACATCGAGTTCCAGAAGTATCTGCAGTTCAAGTTCTTCCAGCAGTACCGGGCGCTGAAGCAGTATGCCAATGCGAATCACATCAAGCTCATCGGCGATATCCCGATCTACGTCGCCATGGACAGCGCCGACACCTGGGCCAATCCGCAGCTGTTCCAGCTGGATGAGCGCTGCATGCCCATCGCCGTGGCAGGCTGCCCGCCGGACGGCTTCTCCGCGACCGGCCAGCTCTGGGGCAATCCCCTCTACCGCTGGGATTATCACCGGGAAACCGGCTATCAGTGGTGGCTGAGCCGCCTGTGGTACTGCTATCAGCTCTACGACGTGACCCGCATCGACCACTTCCGCGGCTTCGATGAGTATTACAGCATCCCCTACGGCGCGGAAACAGCCGTCGGCGGCCACTGGGAGAAGGGCCCCGGCATCGACCTGTTCCGCTGCGCAGAGCAGAACCTCGGCTGGCATGAGGTGATCGCGGAGGATCTGGGCTACGTGACGGACACCGTGCGGCAGCTGGTGAAGGACAGCGGCTTCCCGGGCATGAAGGTGCTCGAATTCGCCTTCGACGCCCGCGATACCGGCTCCGCCAGCGACTACCTGCCCCACAACTATCCCGTCAACAGCGTCGCCTACACCGGCACGCATGACAACGAAACGCTGGCCGGCTGGTTCAGCGTCATCAGCAAGGAAGAGCGGCAGATGGCGCGGGATTACCTGTGCGACCAGCACACACCTGCGAAATACCTGCACCGCTCCTTCATCGCGCTGGCCATGCGCAGCGCCGCGAAGACCTGCATCATCCCCATGCAGGATTACCTCGGCCTGGACAACAGCGCCCGCATCAACAAGCCCTCCACCGTCGGGCAGAACTGGCGCTGGCGCATCACAAAGGCGCAGCTGAACGATGCGCTGAAGACGGACATGCACGAAGCCGCCAGGCGCTACGGCCGCCTGAACTGGGACAACGAACCCGAAGAAACGGGATCCACCGCCGACCAGGCAGAGAAATAAAGGGAGGACACCACCATGAAGACGTTTACCTACACCATTACCGATGCGCTGGGCATCCACGCCCGTCCCGCCGGCCTGCTGGCCAAGGAAGCCAAGGCCTTTGCCGACACCGTGATCACCGTTGCCAAGGGCGGCAATGCCGTGAAGGCCAGCCAGCTGATGAAGCTGATGAGCCTGGGCGTGAAGCAGGGCGACGT
>SVGU01000140.1 GCA_015056155.1 Clostridiales bacterium | reverse complement strand
TGAGCCACGCCGATGGCATAGGCCAGCTGGATCTCGCACTGCCTGGCCAGACCGGCAGCGACGATGTTCTTCGCCACGTGACGGGCCGCGTAGGCAGCGGAGCGGTCGACCTTCGTGGGGTCCTTGCCAGAGAAGGCGCCGCCGCCGTGGGGGGCATAGCCGCCGTAGGTGTCCACGATGATTTTGCGGCCGGTCAGGCCGGAGTCGCCCGCAGGGCCGCCGATGACGAAGCGACCGGTGGGGTTGATCAGGTAGCGAGTCTCGGCAGTCAGCATGTCGGCGGGGATGACGGGCGCGACCACATGGGCCAGCAGGGCCGCGCGGATCTCCTCCTGGGTGACCTTCTCGTCGTGCTGGGTGGAGATGACGATGGTGTCCACGGCCACGGGCTTGTCGTCCTCGTAGACCACGGTCACCTGAGCCTTGCCGTCGGGACGCAGCCAGGGCAGGGTGCCGTTCTTGCGCACCTCGGTCAGGCGGCGGGTCAGGCGGTGGGCGTAGGCGATGGCGGTGGGCATGAGCTCCGGGGTCTCGTCGCAGGCGTAGCCGAACATCATGCCCTGATCGCCGGCGCCGGTCTCGTTCTGATCCTCATCGCGGCTTTCGAGGGCTGCGTCAACGCCCATGGCGATGTCGGGGCTCTGGGCGTGGACGGCGGTCAGCACCGCGCAGGTGTTGCCGTCAAAGCACATCTCGCTGCTGTTGTAGCCAATGTCCAGCACCACGTCGCGGACGATGGCGGGGATGTCCACCTTGGCGGTGGTGGTGATCTCACCCATGACCATCACCATGCCGGTGGTGGCGCAGGTCTCGCAGGCAACGCGGGACATGGGATCCTGAGCGAGCATCGCGTCCAGCACGGCGTCGGACACCTGGTCGCAGAGTTTGTCGGGATGGCCTTCGGTGACGGATTCGGAAGTGAAGAGCTTGCGCATGGTTGTACTCCTTTCGTGAGTCAAAACGAGGCGAATGCCTCCGGTAAAATGAAAACCGACTGTCTTGCACACAAAACAGCCGGGTAGATCACAGTGATCATCCTTATCTGCCAAAGACTTCGTCTCCCTTTTTTCAAAGGAGCGATGTGTGCGTCTCTGTGGGATTTGGCACCTTCGCTTTCGCGGGCTGCCGTGGCTTCATCGGGCCCATCCCTCTGCCACTCGTGATAAGGTATTCAGTTGCGGATAGTATACTATCATATCTGACAATAATCGTCAAGTAGAAAATGCAGGAAATCTTACAAGATTTCTGCGGCCTGCACGGTGCGGAACGCCGCCGCCCGTCCCAGCCGGTTCATGACGGCCAGGCCCACGCCCTCCGGCGGCACGACCTCGGAGAAGATCACGTCCATCTTCTCGTCGTCCAGTCCGCGCAGGGTGGCGAACAGACGGTGCGCCACCTCGCTGGCGTCGTCCTTGCGGCCGATGTCATGGGGATGGCAATCCGCCAGCGCCTCCACATGCTCGGTGAAGCACATCACGCAGGCGCGATGGCCTTCGCACGCTGCGTGGGCATACAGGCGGCGCAAGGCTTCCACCACGTCGGCCTCTTCGCCCTCAATGAGCGTCACCTGGCCGTCGGGGGAGTAGTGCTTGTACATCATGCCGGGGGAGAGGGCCTTCTCGCCCTTCTCCAACGGACGCAGGATGCTGCCGGCCAGGTCGACCGGGCCGATGACTTCTTCCAGCATGGCCTGCGTCACGCCGCCGGGCCTGAGGATGCAGGGCTTGTCGCCGGCGAGGGAAATCACTGTGGACTCCAGGCCCACATCGCTCTCGCCGCCGTCAATGATCAGCGGAATCCGCCCGTCCATGTCGTCAAAGACGTGCCGGGAGCTGGTGGGGCTGGGCTTGCCGGAGCGGTTCGCGCTGGGGGCCGCGATGGGCAGATTGCACGCTTTCAGCAGCGCCATCGCCACGGGGTGGGAGGGCATGCGCACCGCCACGGTATCCAGCCTGGCCGTGACCTCGTCGGGCACGGCGTCCTTGCGGGGCAGGATGATGGTCAGCGGGCCGGGCCAGAAGGCGTCCATCAGGCGGATGGCGAAGTCGTTCACCTCGCAGATGCCCTCCAGCTGGCTGCGGTCGTGGATGTGGACGATCAGCGGATTATCCGCCGGGCGGCCCTTGGCGGCGAAAATGCCCAGCACGGCCTGCGCGTCCATGGCATGTGCGCCAAGGCCGTACACGGTTTCCGTGGGGAACGCAACAAGCTGACCGTCAGCCAGGAGGCGGGCGGCCAGCGCGAGGGATTCATCCGTTGCGGGGAGCAGTTGGGTGTTCATGGTTATCACCTTATGTCAGACTGCGCAGCCGGGCGGCCTGTTCCTCCGCCTTCAGCGCGTCGATGATCTCGTCCAGATCGCCGTCCATGATGTTCTGGATGGCGTAGAGGGTCAGGCCGATGCGGTGATCGGTCACGCGGCCCTCGTGGAAATTGTAGGTGCGGATTCGCTCGCTGCGGTCGCCGGTGCCCACCTGAATGCGGCGGTTCTCGGCATAGGCCGCGTCGGATTCGGCGCGCTTATTCTCCAGCAGCATGGACTGCAGCACCTGCATGGCGCGGGCCTTGTTTTGAATCTGGCTGCGCTCGCTCTGGCAGGCGGCCACCATACCCGTGGGCAAATGGGTGATGCGCACGGCGCTGTCGGTCTTGTTGATGTGCTGACCGCCGTGGCCGCTGGCGCGGTAGGTGTCGATGCGCAGATCCCTGGGGTCGATGTCGAAATCGACCTCCTCGGCCTCGGGCAGCACTGCCACGGTGCAGGTGGAGGTCTGCCGCTTGCCGTTGGCCTCGGTCACGGGGATGCGCTGCACCCGGTGCACGCCGCTCTCGTACTTGAAGCGGGCAAAGGCGCCGCTGCCGGCGATGGCAAAGACGCACTCCTTCACGCCGCCCAGCTCCGTATCCTGGGTGTACATCGGCTCCACCCGGAAGCCCCGGCGCTCCGCATAGCGGCTGTACATGCGCACGAGGTCTGCCGCAAAGAGGCAGCTTTCCTCGCCGCCCGCGCCGCCGCGCACCTCAATGATGACGCTGCGGTCATCGTCCGGGTCGCGGGGGAGCAGGAGGATGCGCAGCTCGTCTTCGAGGGCTGCTTTTTCGGGCAGCAGGGTATCGAGCTCCTCCTGGGCCATGGCGGCCAGGTCAGGATCGGCGCGCATCTCCTCCGCCTGCGCGATGTGAGCCAGCAGCCGCTGATAGCGCTGCCAGGCCTGCACCTGCGGCTCCAGCTGGGAGCGCTCCTTCAGGCAGGCCTGATACTTCGCCATGTCCGCGATGACCTCCGGCTGCACGATGGCCTCCGACAGCTCCTCGTACCGGTTGGCGATCCAGTCAAACTTGTTAAGCATTACAGCCTCGCTTCGACCATTCTGAGTATGTGCTGATAATCCTCATGGGCGGTGACAGAGGCAAAGCCCGCCGCGCGGCAAAGGGACATCACGCCCTGCGCCTGATCGAACCCGACCTCCATCAGCAGCGTGCCGCCGGGCCTGAGAAAGCGCGGGGCCTCCGCAGCGATGCGCCGGTAGAAGTCATACCCGTCCGCGCCGCCGTCCAGGGCCATCATCGGCTCCCGGCGGACCTCTTCCTGCAATTCCAGGCAGTCCGCCGC